>JAHIVS010000538.1 GCA_018816605.1 Pseudomonadota bacterium | reverse complement strand
GGTTATGAAGACAATCTGATTCATAATCAATACCCCACAATGTAACCCGGCAACGATTTGGAAGCACTTTTTTACGCCATAAAAAATCATGGTTTAGTTGGCATGGATCAACGCCTGGACCCCGGTTAGGAAAGAACATGTCGGCAGGCGGGCAAGGAAGGTCTGTATGGGGTTGTTGTCCGTACCACTGAAAATATCTTTCAATAATGATGGCCGCTTCCCTTATCGTTGGAACCCAGCCCTGGGTCCTGGCTTTATGCCATTCTTTCTGGAATTTTTCGTTCCGGTCCATCCATGGCGGTTTTGTCCCAATACTGTCACCGCAATATGACGGCACAATCCACTCAAGCTGGTCCTGAACCGTCTTAAAGAATCGCTCCACAACCTTGGCCCTGCCGTTATAGGGTTTTGCGAACATCACAGCGGTCCCCACCCGGGCGTAAAGCCCTGTCATTTCTTCAAAATCAAGATCAACCTCTTTTGTAAAAAGCTCAGACTTAAAGGCCCGGCCATTATCCAGATAAACAGAATCAGGATACCTCCCAAGCGCCAGGACTGCATTTCTGAAAGCCGCCAGAATACCCCATTGATTTTCTGTCGGCAGGATCTGCCACCCGGCAGGATACCTGGATTTCCAATCAAAAAATACAATCAGCGTCATCCGGCAAGGCCGTCCTGTCTCAGGGTGCTTTATAAAAAAGTTCAAGGTCTTGCCGTCCGCCACCAGACATTGACCGACCTTAAGCAGGCTGGGGTCCCGGGATATATAAGGACCATAATTATCTATGTATGCCTTCATGCCTTCCCGGGCCAGACAGATGACCCCGGCATTATACTTTTCATAATCCTTGAGCCAGCGCCGGAACGTGCTTTCATCCGCGTTCTCCTGTATGTCTTGTTGTTTAAAAGTCATTTTCGCCGCACGGATCGCCATGATCACAGATGGCCTGGACCCGTGCAGATAGCATTTTAAAAAAACAGCCTTGGCCGTTTCAGACAGCTTCCGTCCCTTATATTGATTGCTGCCGTGTTTCTTCCACCCGCCTCGGCCATCGCATAACGCCAGATAATTATTGTCATTTTCCCTCAACTTCTTATCCAGGGCCTCCAGGCTCCGTTCCTGAATCTCACCGACAATCGCAAACACAGACGGCAGCAAAAGCCCGGCATTGTATGTCAGCAGAAATTCCTGAGCAGCCCGGCCCTTTTCCCCCCAGGGGGCCTGTTCTTTTGCGATCCGGAAGGCATGAACCAGGTTGTACTTTGCAAGCCCGATTTTACTTGATTTCTTGGGCACCGGTGTCTCATGGATAACAGCAGGCAACCCTGCATTGCCGGTCACCGATTCCCGGACAACCAGACTTGCCTGAACCTTCACCGGCAGCAGGTCCCGGATAAAAAACACCTCGCTGCCACCTTGTTTCTGCCTCTTTACCACCGGCCAGTTATCCTTAACCGCCTGAAGGCCAACCGCCTTTGTCCCGAGGTCCATGGACTCTGCCACCTGTGATATTGCTACCAATGCATTCATGATCGCCTCCTAATCATCACTTTCAACAATGTTAATTATGGACTTAAGGTGCTTGACTACCTCGGTCCGCTTCATGTTTTTCCAGCCGTTGTTCCGCTCCTCCGAGATAATATCCAGCAGCACCTGGTACTGTCTTTTAAACTGAGTGCTGACAAGCGGGGTGGCATCCACCTTCTTTTTGGTGTTGATGATTCTCTTTTTGACCGCTTCACCTTTAACCCCTTTGGCCGCCTTATTCACAAGTGCTGCTGTCAGGGTTTTGCCCGCCCTTAGCTGCTCAAGCACCAGGCACCAGGCTTTGAACAGGTCGTCAGGTGACAGCTTTGTCAGGGGGCGGGTTTGGGCTTCATTAATGGGGAGTATGATTTCTTGCTGCATAGGGGGGGAGGCTGGCTGGGAATGTTTTTCACACAAGCCTTCCGGGCGGGTGCATTTGCCTGAAGCGATGCCGATTTTTACACCTTTGGCCTTGTTTGCCAAGGCTTTGCGGAATTCGCAGTCCATGCATTTTTCTTCGGTTTGGTCCTGGGGGGCCTCGGGATCTGTTTCAGAAATGGCTGCAATTGCAGCCATTTTAGATTCCAAAAGAATAACCGTTTGATAACCGCCTATTTGCTGATTTGCATAGCCTTTGCTAAGATCCCAGACATTTTTGCAGTATCTCTCAAAAGTATATCCGGGGTATGCTTCCCTATATAAACGATTATCTCTGATTTCTGCCAAGGCTCTCCCAACCTCTAAAAAGGTGTTGAGCCCTTTTTTGATGATCCCCTCGCACTCTTCAAACCGGACTTTTTCCGGCTCACTCAAGTGGATGGTGATGTCAAAGTCTTTTTCTGGAACTAATATCTCACCCATGTTATTTCATCCCTTTAAGTTCTTTTTTTAATTTCTTTATCTCAATAATGTGCTCTTCGAGCTTGCCGATATTCATCTGTCTAATCTCGCCACCGGTAGCAATTTTGGCACCTTCAGCTTCCACAAACACCTTGGCCGGTTCCAGTGATTTCGTGACATGATGAATGGCAAACAGGTAATAAGCTGGAATCGGGCATTCGGCAGGTTTTGAAAGATAATTGTTAAACATATTGATGGTGAGTGGATTCCGGCAAAGAGGTTCGTCCGAATCCGCCCCTTCCTTAGTTCGCCCGAAATAATCATTTATAAGATCGACAACCTGATCCCGGCTTAAATCCGATTCATTAATGGCCTTCTTAATGCTGGCTGCAAGCATAACGCAGATTTCAAACTCATTTTCTGTCTGCCTGGCCTTGGGTGGGCCTATAATGATCTGATCGTGAATATCTGCTCGATCCTGCATAACCTTTTCCAATTTGCTGGGAAAATCCCAGTCAAATTCCATCTGGTTGGGGTCTATTTTTTCATTTCGTTTAGACATTGTTTTCACCTTTCCATGGGGCTATATTGAATGTGCTTGAAATAAAGCCGGATTTGACATAAGGATATCCTTATTAAGCTGCCTGGTGTTCATAAAGGCCATATGAAATTGGTCTACCGACTTTTGTGGGATTTTCTTTAATCTCCCAAATATTTTCAACCGGACGTTGAATGGCTTTGGCTATGTAGCATCTGACGCGGTGATTGGCAGCAATACCGTGGACGACCTGGCCGAAGTGTTGTGGACTGACATCAAGCTCCCGGGCAAGAGCTGCCTGGGTAAAACCGGCAACTTCAATTGCCAGTTTGATTTGTTGAGGGGTCATAGTATCGATTTTCATTACTGACTCCTTTTTTAAAAAGGGTTTTATCAAGTTGTTTTATCAAGCTGTTTGTTAGACTGAATGGAATATAATCCAGAAAATAAGGATTTGTCAATTATAAATATGGATAATGTGGATAATAAATCCAGAAATTTTGAATTAATAGTTGAGCGACTTAAGCTAAAGTTTGGGTTCAGAACGGATAAAGAATTCGCGAACGCAATAGAGATGAGTCCGACTGCATTCAATGGTCGTAAGAAATCAGCATCTATACCTTATCCAGAAATCATTGATTTTGCCTATCGTCAAAACATGAATTTGCATTGGGTGTTAACAGGTGAAGGGGTAGCATATAATAGTGACCATACAAACAAGGAAGATAAACCTGCTTTCATTCGTTCAAATGAAACAACGGACGAGCAATATAGTTCTGAAAATAATAAATCACCAAATGTAATCATTATCAAACATCAGGATCTTGTTAAACGCTTTAAAAACCCAGAAAAAGGTTTGCAGAACAATGAGCACCTAATTGGGATAGAAAATATCAGCGATGCTCTTTACGAGAAAGCAAGTGATTATCTTAAGACTATCCATGAGACAGCAAAGATCATGAAGCAGGAGATCGAAGACACCCAAAAAAAACAGGGTCAGAACGAATCATCTATCAAGAAGCAGGTCAACGGGAAGTAGGCCGGTACCCAGATCGGATAATAGGCGGAATGCCCCAGGGGGTTGTTGCCATCAATAGGGAAGGGAACATCTTAGAAGTAGATCCCGTTCCTCTCAAAAGGAAGAAAAACATATTTGATTACATGGCCACAGAATATGATTTCAAGGCGTTAAAACTGGCCATAAAAAAAACCAATAAAATAGAGTCTCAAGTTGTTGAGCTCCGCTTCCTGTTCTTGAATCAAAGGTTGGATTTTCGATGCATTATATTTTTTGAAAAAGGCATTTATCTTATCGGCACCTGGTGGATTCCTCAAAGGCTCCTCCAGTTACCAAACGGAGAGGATGTTGCGTGGTAGCATTATCGGCAAATGAATTTGAGCAGATCGTCTACTGATTTACAGATCAAGTTTTTTAATCGTTCCCGGTGATGCTTATGGTATGGCTAAATTAATAGAACCATAATAGGTGAAATAAGGTATGAAAACTGTCTTGGACTTTGTAATCGTCAATTGGTTGATTCTTACCATGATTATGAGTGTATTCTGGGGCTTCAGAGGTGCGTATATCGATTATAGATCCAGAAGTAACGGTTATGTACTGAATAATAATGATAACCCTCCACTTATAGTTAAAGCGGGGTTTGTAATCCTTTGGTCGACATATCAATTCATTCTGAACTTTACTGGGTCTTTAGCAGGTTGGTGTTGCCTGTATATCCTGGTCATGAAAATACAGCCAAATTTTCTACAGAATTTCGGTTTGAATGATTTCTTCCTATTTTTTATTTCCTTTATGGGTATTACGGGTCTTCTACCTCAATCCATATATGGGATAGTGTGCTCTTTGGAAAAACTTACTGGAGGAATAACTGCCAAACTCCTAAAGTAAAAAAGAATTTTAATTATGCCAAGTTCATTGAAACCGTCAGATAGACAAAACCGGTCTTCGGTGGTATGGCCTTTGTGGGGGGTTGGAGAGTCAATCTTTAAAGAAGGAGCTGGTAAATGAAAAAAATATTTTTAACCGCCTTGGCCTGCTTGCTAGTTGGGTGTATATCCTCTCAAAAAAAGCAACAAACCAGTGGCTATATTTATATTCCAGACCGAACAGTAGCGCAACAACAACCAATTATTGTCACACCTGACCAGGTAACCAAATTTTTAAACGAACCCGTGGTTTTAGTCAAATACAATACTAGCCTGTATTCAGGCCCATCATTTAGCAACAATTCATTGAACAGCTTGGTTGGCGGGCAGTCTATATCTCTGCTTGGAGAGTATCAGGATTGGTATCAAGCTAAAGATTCCACCGGGTGTGTCGGGTGGATCGCTAAAAAATGGGTATCAGACCCAGCAGAAATTAAACAGCCTGAAAAACAAGTTGAAATTGC
>JAHIVS010000537.1 GCA_018816605.1 Pseudomonadota bacterium | reverse complement strand
TTCTTTTACTTCTTCCTTAGGTGCTTCCTGTTTTTCGCCTTTGCATGAACTCAACGCTCCTGCAAGACCTGCAACGCCAATGGCAGCTGCGCCGATTCCGACATTTTTGATAAATTTACGTCTGTTGTTGTCTTCCATGCAAAATCTCCTTTTTCAGTTAACGTATCCAATAAGTCAAGCATGACAAGGTGGGAATGGAACCACACCTTGGGTGTAAGTCTTAATGTTGTTAAACCCCATTGATGCGAATAAAATGAAGGCCATTAATTTACTAAATTCCGTTTTAGGCAAAAACCCCGTACCAAGTCAAGTGATATTCCATAAAAGACAAGGAATATTTCAGCCTCCCTGAGGTAAAAGGGCAGGGACATGTTTCCAGAGGGCCAAAAGAATTCGGGCAGCAGGCCCGGGGTGAATTTTACTCATACCGATTTTGGATCAAAAAACCGAACGATAGCCGGGCTGTCCAGTATTTTCTGTTCGTAAAGGGATAAAAAAAATATTTCCATGGCCTTTATTTTCAGGGGATCCAGGTCACAGATCAACAGATCATAATACTTTTTGACAATGGCATGGCTGAGATTCAATTTTTGGGTGCCGGCTTCTATGACCGCTTCAATATGGTCATATCCCTGTCGTTTGGAAGCCAGCAACAGATCATGGACCTTTTTTACCTGTTTGGGATATTTTTTCGCAAAGGATTCCCTGACCACCCAGACCGCAAACACAAAGGGCAGCCCCGTCATCCCTTGCCAGATACCGCCCAGATCAAAACAATGGACAAACCGTTCCTGCCATGGCTGGGTCAGGGCATTGTCACCAATGACCATGACCGCATCCACATCATGGGGAATCTTACGGATATCTCCCACCGGCCCCACCTTGAAATCAGGATAAACCTGTTTCTGGGAAAAGATCATCTTTAGGAAAGAAGCAGCCGATGCAGACTCATTGGAAAACATCACTGTCTTTTGGTTCAAGTCGTCCAGGGCATAATTGCTGGCACAGATGACACTCAGGACCTTTCCCTGGCAGGAGATTGAAAGATCCGGGAGCAGAAGGAGTTTCTCGTGGTTCATTGCATAAAATGCCGCGGATATGGGACTGATTTCAATCTGGTCGGTGATAATTTTACGGTTAAGGGCCGACGGTACATCGGGAACCATGGTAAGCCAGTCCGGCAACAATCCGTTATCAAGACCATAGTAAATCGGTGAGGCATTAATATAACTGATTTTTCCCAAAGATATCTTAGGTTTCATGGGTGGTCAAACTTTCGATAAGCTCCGATTGGTTACCAACATTTAAATCCACATATATAAACCCTGATTTTTTTCCTTTGTCAAGGGTGCCGGCCAGGTGGCCAAGCCCCAGTGCCATTGCTCCGTTAAGGGTTGCCATGGACAAAATCTGTGCAGGGTCAATTTGGGGGTAGTTCCGCCGGACAAAGGCCATCTCGTCAAAAATGCTCAGGGAATCACAGGAGGCGAGGCTGTCGGATCCCAGGGCCGGTGCCAGTTTTTTTTTGAGCATTCTGCCGATATCCGGCAATCTTCCATGAAGATTCAGATTGCTCCGGGGGCACAGACAGATTTGGGTGCCGGTTCCGGCAAGGATGTCCAGATCCCGGTCATTGACTGTGAGCAGATGAACGGCAAGGGTGGATGAATCCAGAATTCCCAGGTTGTCCAGGTATTGAACCGGGCTTCTTGCACCAAGGGGCCATAAAGAGGTCTCTATCCCCCGTGAGGCGAGAAATTCTTTCCATTCTCCCTTTTGCCCGGATAAAAAGGTCGATTCTGCATCCGATTCCGAAAGGTGGATGGAAAAGGGCAGGTTTTGGGCCCGGGTCCGTACTTTGGCAGCCTGTAACAAAACAGGGTCGGTTGTATGGGGGCCGTGACCGGCCAGGGAAAAGGACAAGGTCTCTTTTTTTTCAATCAAAAGTTCTGGCTGGAAGGATCCTAAAAATTCTTTGAACCAAACACCGGAAAGACTCAGGGATCGGACAATGTTTCGGGTAAGACCCAGGGTGGAAATCTCTGCAATATATCCTATGCCCTGGTCTGCAAGCTGTCTGGCCGATTTCCCCGCCTGTCTGAGCAAAACGGCTTCTGTTGTTTCTTCTCTTTTTTTCAATAGGTCTTGAACCCAGGCTTCAAATCCCCGGTCAAAGGAAACGCGCTGCTTGAGGGCCGACAATTCCAGGTGAAGATGGGCATTGACAAGGGAAGGCAGGATCACCCCCGGGCCGTGGTCCATTGTATTCCTGCCTGAAAACGGCTGTCCGGGGGCGGCCGTGTAAACCGATGTTATCCAGCCGTTTTCGACCTCGACACACCCGTTTTCAATCACCCGGTGGGGGGAGATGATCACCCATCCGGCCCGATGAATTTTTTTTTCGGTGGGGGACTTTATAAACCGAACTCTTGGAACAGGCGGGTTCATAGAAAATTATAGTAACAATCCCGTTGCCGGGGCTTAAATCCTGCCGTTGTAATTAACCGCCGCAGCTCTGTTTCCGGCAGCATAAAATTCACACCGGCCGAAGCCACGACATTTTCCTCAATCATGGTACTGCCCATGTCGTTGGCACCAAAGAAAAGTGCGGTCTGGGCAATTTTATCACCCTGGGTAACCCAGGATGCCTGGATGTTCTCAATATTGTCCAGAAAAATGCGGCTTAAGGCCAGCACCTTGAGATATTCGACACTGGTTTTCTTTTTGACAGCGATCTGTGTATTTCCGGGCTGGAACGTCCAGGGAATAAAGGCGGTAAATCCATGGGTTTCATCCTGGAGGGCCCTTATCTTTTCCAGGTGGGAAACAATATGAACATCCTGTTCAAGATGGCCAAACATCATGGTGGCACTGGATCTCATTCCCGCAAGATGGGCCTGGCGCATCACCTCCAGCCACTCTTCAGACAGGCATTTATTGGGAGAAACCTTTTGCCGGATATCATCGCAAAGTATTTCGGCACCGCCTCCGGGAATGGAAGAAAGTCCCGCTTCTTTGAGGATGGAGATGGTTTCGGCCACGGACAAATTTGAGCGTTTGGCGATAAAATCAATCTCCGGAGGAGAAAACCCATGGATATGGATATCAAATTTTTCCTTAATAAAGGAGAGCATGTCCACATAGAAATCAATCCTAAGATCCGGGTGCATTCCGCCCTGGAGAAGAATCTGGGTACCCCCGAGATCAATGGTTTCTTGAATTTTTTCACTCAAGTCCTGTTGAGAGAGGATATACCCTTTTTCCAGGGGTTGGTAAAAGGCGCAAAACCGGCACCCGGATACGCAGATATTGGTGTAGTTAATGTTCCGGTCCACCACATAGGTGACATTTTTTTCCGGGTGAAAATCAAAGCGTTTCCGGTTGGCAAGGCTGCCAAGGGTTAAAAGGTCGGCATTCCGGTAGAGTTCAAGGGCCTCTTTGCCGTCAATTCTCAGGTTGTCTTGTGTTTTTTTTATGATGTTGTCTATTGGGTGCATCTGCAAACCATTTAAAGGGGATTATAAAAGGAATCTCTTTGTACGGGGTCAAATCCAGCAGAACG
>JAHIVS010000536.1 GCA_018816605.1 Pseudomonadota bacterium | reverse complement strand
ATCTCCTGTTGGGCCTTGTCACTTTCGGTGCCATCGCCTATCTGCCCAGTATTTATTATTCGTTTACCTTAAAATTCTACAGCATTGCATTCCTGGATACCCTGGCACTGGGATTTGCCCTTTTTCTGCTGATGGGCCAAAGGCTCTCTTTTTTAAACAAGACCCTGGGCCTGCTCCTGATCTTTTATGCTCTTGGTCTGGGACTTCTTATTGTTCTGGGCCCCAAAGGAGCCGGGTTTTTATGGTTGCTGATGTTTTCCATTATGACCGGGGTCTTACTGGGAGGAAAACCGGCTGTGATCTCCCTTGGGATCAATCTTATCACTCTCCTGGGGTTGAGCCTGCTTGTGCCGGGCAGGACAATGCCCTGGATGGAAACCCAGCCATATGCCGTTGCCATCTGGATTGTGGTCGGGGTCAATTTTATTTGTCTCAATGCCGTGGCCACCATTTCCGTTGCCTTTCTTTTCAACAAGATCAGCCAAATGGTCGGGAAAGAAAAACAAAGGCGCCTCCAGCTGGAAAATGAAATCCAGAACCGGATTCAGGCAGAAGAAACGAGCAAAGAATTACTCAGGCAGCTGCATCATTCCCAAAAAATGGAGGCCATCGGCACCCTGGCAGGAGGGGTTGCCCACGATTTCAATAATATTCTAAGCACTATCCTGGGATATGCAGAACTTTCCCTCTCGCACCTGGAAAAACCCCATCCGGCCCATGAAAATCTTGAACACATATGCCTGGCCAGTGAACGGGGCAGCGGCATTGTGAATCAGATCCTGGCCTTCAGCCGCCAGACACCTATGGACAAAACAATCTGCGATCTGGGTTCTATCCTCCGGGAATGTATCACTTTTTTTAGAATCAGGATACCTGCCACCATTGAGCTGGCCACCATAATCCAGTCTGACAGGCTTCTTGTCTTTGCCGACAAGACCCAAATTTACCAGGCCGTTATGAATTTGCTGACCAACAGCATGCATGCCATTGAATTGGATCTGGGCAAGGAAAAGGGACGTATTTCCCTTGGAGTGGGCAGGGTTTCCATGGAGCAAGACGCCCATGGGTTCGGTTTCCCTGTGACCGGAGACTATTTTAAACTGACGGTTGAAGACACAGGGTGTGGTATTGCTGACCAGGATATTCCCAGACTTTTTGAGCCCTATTTTACCACCAAGCAAATCGGGAAAGGCACGGGTATGGGATTGTCCATTGTCCACGGCATCATCCAGGACCACGGGGGGAAAATCATGGTCTCAAGTGTGGTCGGGAAAGGAAGTTGTTTTACGGTATATCTGCCCTGCTGCCTGGGAAGTCAGGCGCTTTAGACAAAAGAAACGAAACCACCCTTTTTTTCAATCCAACAGAGGTTCCGCTTTTGGGTGACGTCCTGATAAAACCGCTTACCCGCCGGGTTCCCCAGAACGCATGGGAAAAAATACTGGATGCGGCCGCCTATAGGCGGATCATTTCTCCGGGGTGATCCGGTCCTGCCACATACAATGCGATCCCGGATCCATTAAGACCTTTGGCCACTTCCATGGCAGCTTTCCTGGGACAATTGTTCTCCTCGCTCAAATGGGCAAGGATCACATGTTTTAAGTCCGGGATGACATTCGGATCCGGATTCTGCCCCAGAATGTCAGATAGCAACTCCCGGGTGTCCATGTTGGACAGATGGCCGCTCCTGGATTTGACCCGCTGTTTTAAAAACCAGGGGTAGGACCCGTTGATCAGCATCTCCGGATCATGGTTGGATTCGATATAGATCAAATGGCAATTCTTCAAATGTTCCCTGACAAGGCCTGTGACAATGCCAAGGTCTGTGGCGATACCGATTTTGCTTTCTCCAAAGGACAGGGTCAGACCGGCAGGATCCCGGGCATCGTGGGAAATTGAAAAAGGAACCACCCGCAGCTGGTCAATATCAAAGGGGGTTCCGCATTCAAAAAAATTAAGGTGTTGGATCTTCCCTAAACCGGTGCAGGCATCCAGGGTTTTGGGGGTGATATAGACGGGGATATTAAACCTGCGGCTTAATATCCCCGCCCCGCGTACATGATCGGTATGTTCGTGGGTGATAATGATGGCCGAAAGCTGTTCCGGTGTTTGCCCCACAAGGGTGAGGCGTCTTTCAATTTCAATTCCGGACAGACCTGCATCAATCAGCACAGCGGTTTCGGGCGTTGCAACAAACACAGAATTCCCCTTGCTGCCGCTGGCAAGGGGACAGACACAAAAAGAACTATTTTTCTTCATCTTTCTTAGCTGCTTTGTAACTCAGCTTGATTTTCCCATCCCGGGTGATGTCCAGAACCTTTACGGAAATTATTTCGCCTTCCTTGACCACGTCTGTGACCTGTTTAACACGATGTTCCGCCAGCTCCGAAATATGAACCAAACCGTCTGTCCCGGGTTTGATATTGACAAAAGCGCCAAAGTCCGTAATTTTCACCACCTCGCCCTGGTAAATGGCACCGATTTCAGGGTCCATGGCAATATCTCCTACCATCTTCACTGCCCTGTCTGCATCTGCCTGATTTTCAGCCGCAATCTTTACAAGGCCGGAATCGTCCACTTCAAGAACGGTATTGGTTTCCGTCTGAATGGCACGGATCACCTTGCCGCCAGGTCCGATGATATCCCGGATCTTGTCCTTGTTGATCTGAATGCTGACAATTTTCGGAGCAAGAGGGGATAGATTCTCCCTTGTTTTATCAAGGGTTTTCATCATCTCAGCCAAAATATGAAGCCTGCCGCCCCGGGCCTGGTTCAAAGCGGTTTCCATGATCTCTTTGGACAGCTCTTTAATCTTTATATCCATCTGAAGAGCGGTGATGCCCTCTGTTGTGCCTGCCACCTTAAAATCCATATCCCCGAAATGATCTTCATCCCCCAGGATATCGGAAAGAATGACGGTTTTGTCCTCACCTTTTACAAGGCCCATGGCAATACCCGAGACAGGCGCCTTGATGGGCACCCCGCCGTCCATGAGAGCCAGGGTGCCGGCGCAGACCGTTCCCATGGAAGAACTCCCGTTGGATTCCATGACTTCTCCCACCAGTCGGATGGTATACTCAAACTCTTCGGCCGAAGGGAGAATTCTTGAAAGCGCCCTGTGGGCAAGATCGCCATGCCCGACATCCCTGCGGCTGGGACCACCCGCCCGTTTGACCTCTCCCACTGAAAAGGGTGGAAAATTATAATGGAGCATAAAGGTCCGGGTGGTATCCCCATTGTTCAGGGTTTCGATGCGTTGCTCATCCCTGCCGGATCCTAAGGTCAGGACCCCCAACACCTGGGTTTCCCCCCTGGTAAACAAGGCGGACCCGTGGAGTCTCGGCAGACAAGCGGCTTCACAATCAATCTGGCGTATTTCGTCAAAGGCCCTGCCGTCGATGCGCTTGTCTTCTGTAAGGACTATCTTGCGACTCACGGATTTAACAGCATTGCTGAAGGCCTCTTTGACCTCGTCCATCTGATCCGGGTATTGTTCTGCGAAATGATCCTGGACCTCTTCTTTCAAAAGCCCCAGGGCATTCGCCCGTTCGATCTTGGTTTTGATCTGAACCTTTTCATGGATTTTATCGGCGCTAAACGCCATAACGTTTTCTTCCAGGGCCTCATCTTTTGCCGGAGGCGTAAAGGCTCTTTTTTCCTTGCCGACCTCTTTTTTCAATTGGATCTGAAGATCAATGAGGGGTTGCATGGCCTGATGGCCGAAAAAGATGGCTTCCAGCATATCCTTTTCAGATACCACATCGGCACCGCCCTCCACCATGACCACACCGGTTTTGGAACCGGCCACGGTCAGGTCGATGTCGCTTGCTTCCATCTGTTCGGGTGTGGGATTTGCGATAAATTGCCCGTCCACCCGGCCCACCTTAATCCCGGCAATGGGGCCGTTAAAGGGGATATCGGATATTTCAAGGGCGGCCGAGGCGCCGACAATGGCCAGGATGCCGGGGTCGCACAGTTTGTCCGTTGACAGGACCGTGGCAATGACCTGGGTTTCAAAATTATACCCCTTCTCAAACAAGGGCCGGATGGGGCGGTCAATCATACGGGCTCTCAAGGTTTCATTTTCCGAAGGCCGGCCGATTTCCCTTCGGAAATAATTGCCGGGAATTCTGCCGGCAGCATAGATCCGCTCCTGATACTCAACGGTCAGTGGCAAAAAGCTAACCTCTCTTGCGTCCTTTGATGCAACTGCCGTTACAATGACCCGGGTTTCTCCGTACTGGACAATAACAGCGCCTGATGCCTGTTTTGCAATCTTACCGGTGGTGATGGATAATTCTTTCCCACCGATCATTGCTGATGTAATTTTTTCCATAGTTTCTCCTAAGTAATAAAGGGGCGGAGACCTTGAGATACCTTAGAAATAATAAACCCGCATGTTTGTCATCAAACAATATGCTTGATGGCAAACATGCGAACTTATTTAAAAGCATCCCAAATGACTGCCGCCCCCGGTTAAAAATAAAATTGGTACCAATAAAATAAGATACAAACAAAAAACCGGTTTTTGACCCGCAAACAGCCAAAAACCGGTTGATAGTCATTCTACCTTCTAAGTCCGAGTCTTTCAATCAAAGAACGGTATCTGGTGACATCCTTTTTCTTCACATAGTCCAGAAGGCTTCTGCGCCTTCCAACAAGAATCAAGAGACCCCGTCTTGAATGATGGTCTTTTTTGTGAATCTTAAGATGCTCAGTAAGGTAACTGATGCGGTGGGTTAAAATTGCTACCTGAACTTCCGGTGAGCCGGTATCGGACTCGTGGAGCTTGAAACTTTCGATCATCTCCTCTTTGTTCTCTGCCAGTAAAACCACTTTTGAACTCCTTTGTCTGGAATAATTAAAACATGGTATAAAATCGGGTCTCGTATTTCATTTCTTTTATCCGATATTCCATTCAGAAGAAAAAAGAGACTGCAGACCCAACTACCATTACAATATGGATAACCGTCTGTAGATACCAGTTAACAGGAGAAAACGCAACAATAATTATAAAAGGCTTGATCTTTGTCCGGCTCAATAAGGGCCAGTAATTGGTTTGAAGCATCCACCATACGGATACAGTCAGGTAAAGCACTCCCAGGGGGAAGGTGGGGAACAATCTCCTCAAAGGACAGCCTCTGACCGAAACTGATTTTTTTTTCACAACGCGTATCGGCTGTTACCGAGGGCAGGAAGAAAAGGCAGTCGGACATGGGGAGAATATAGGGTGCAATCTCTTCTGGGGTCATTTTTTCCAGAGCCGATAGCCCGAGGGCATTCCCAAGCCCAAAGGCCCCGGATTGGGTCCGGCGCAGGCCGGACAAATGGGCCCCGCATCCAAGCTTCTTTCCGATATCATTGGCAAGGCTGCGGATATAGGTACCACCCGAGCAATGGACATCCAGTGTGAATTCAGGCAGTCGCATATCGGGAACCGATATGGTGTAAATTTGGATACTTCTGGGAGGCTTTTGTATCATCTCGCCCTGGCGGGCCAGTTTGTAGAGGGGTTGCCCCTTGTGTTTCAATGCGGAAAAACTGGGGGGGATCTGTTCCTGACTGCCTGCAAAAAGGGCGACGGTTCGAAGAACATCTTCGGGGGATATAGCCCCCACGACTTCGGGAGCTGCTTCTGATACGATCCTGCCCGTGCAATCTTGGGTGTCTGTTTCAATTCCCAGGGTTACCCGGGCTGTATAGTGTTTGGTGCCGGCAAGAAAAAAACGTGATATCCGGGTGGCCTTTTGAAGGGCGATGAGCAAAACGCCTGTTGCAAAGGGGTCCAAGGTGCCGGTGTGCCCGATTTTCTTAACCCCAAGAACCCGCTTTACCCGGGCGACCACTCCAGCCGAAGAGATTCCCTCCGGCTTATCAATTGCTAGAATGCCATCTTTCATTTAAACCTGACCTTGGAAACGATTACAACCCCTCAGGGTCGACCGGATCGACCGGTTCTTCCGGGGAGAATTCTTCCGAAGGCTTTAAATCCGAATCTGAGGCCGACTTGATAAGGGCATCCATTCTGGCAGCTTTATCAAAAGAATCATCGTGGATGAACTTAAGGTCCGGCATAAATTTGAGCCCCAGCTGGGGAGCAATGCTCTTCTTGATAAACCCCTTTGATTCAGCAAACCCCTTCATGGTCTCGGCAATCTTCTTCTTGCCCCCGAACACCGTAATATACACATAGGCAATCCGGAGGTCGGAGGTGAGTCGCACTCCGCTGATGGTGGCCATTTCCACTTTTGGATTCTGCAGCTTCTTTCTCAAAAGTTCCGTGATGGCCACCTGGATCTGGACACTGATTCTGTCTGCGCGCAAATAGGGTTTCATTCTATCTTACTCACCCTTATACTTTCTTTCTTCAACTTCATAACACTCAATGACATCTTCGACTTTGATGTCATTGTATTTTTCAAGACCGATACCGCACTCGTAGCCTTGGTCCACTTCCTTAACATCATCCTTAAACCGCCGCAAAGAGGACAGGGCTGTGTCGCATTTAATGACCCCATCCCTGAGGAGACGGATCTTTTTGCCCCGGACCACCTTGCCCTCCACAACATGGGATCCTGCAATGGTTCCCATCTTCGGCACCACAAAGATTTCCCGCACTTCGGCCCGGCCGATAATGATCTCATGGAAGGTAGAGGGCATCATCCCATCCAGTGCTGCTTTGATATCATTGATGACATTATAAATAATATCATAGAACCGCATGTCCACATTTTCATCCTTGGCCATTTTACGGATCTGGGGGGAAGGCCTGACGTTAAACCCGATGATAATGGCATCGGACACGGCCGCCAGGGCAACATCGGATTCATTGATGGTTCCGGCACCGGAATGGACAATTTTAATATCCACTTCTTCCTTGGCAAGGTCTTTGAGGGAATCGTTCAAGGCTTCAATGGAACCGTGGACATCTGCCTTGACTATCAGCTTAAGCTCTTTGACTTCAGCGGATCCCAGGTTTTCGAACATTTTTTCCAAATTGGCCCGGCTCTTTTTGGCCAGTTCCTTGGCCCGCTGCTTCTGCATTCTATGGGAAGCGATCTGCTTTGCTTCCTTGTCTGAATCCACAGCCGTAAATTCATCTCCGGCATCGGGCACGCCTGTAAGACCGACTATTTCCACCGGTGTGCTGGGACCGGCCGCATCGATGCGCTCTCCTGCATCATCGATCATGGCCCGTATCCGACCGGAATGAAGGCCGCACACAATGGGGTCCCCATCCCTTAAGGTTCCTTGCTTGACCAGAACCGTTGCAACCGATCCCCGGCCGACATCCAGCCGGGATTCCACCACATACCCCGTAGCCTTCCGGTCCGGGTTTGCCTTCAGCTCAAGCACCTCGGACTGGAGGAGAACCATTTCAAGCAGTTCATCGATCCCTTCGCCTGTCTTGGCAGAAACCTTTACAAAGATAACATTCCCGCCCCATTCTTCAGACAGCAGGTCCAGTTCCGACAACTCCCGCATAATCCGGTCCGGATCCGCACCGGGCTTGTCCATCTTATTGACTGCCACAACCACCGGCACACCCGCAGCCTTGGAATGGTTGATGGCCTCAATGGTCTGGGGCATGACACCGTCATCGGCTGCCACGACCAGGATGACGATATCGGTTACCTTGGCGCCCCTGGAGCGCATGGCCGTAAAAGCGGCATGGCCGGGTGTATCAAGGAACGTAATCCGTCCCCCATTGGGGGTTTCGACATTATAGGCACCAATGTGCTGGGTAATACCGCCGGCTTCGCCGCTGGTAATTTTTGATTTTCTGATAACATCCAGTAAAGAGGTTTTTCCATGGTCGACATGGCCCATGATGGTTACAACAGGCGGACTTGCGATCAAGTCTTCTTCCGCATCCTCAGCCGTCTTGATCTGGAGGAGATCTTCCTCCTGGGAATTTGCCTTCTCCACTTCAAAATCAAATTCCGTTGCCACAAGGGTAGCGGTTTCAAAATCAATGGTCTGATTCACCGTGGCCATGACCCCCATGCCCATCAACTTTACAATCATTTCATTGGCCTTGATCCCCATACGCTTGGCAAGTTCTGAAAGCTCGATGGCTTCATCAATTTTGATCCGGCGTTTAATGGCCTTGGGTGTTGTAATCTGGGTTTTCTGAAAATTGCCTTTCTTGCCTCCCCGGGCCTCTTTCTTACCCTTTCTTTTCCGGCCGTGGCCCTTGTACAAATCATCACCTTCAACCACGGATTTTTTATTGCGTTTTTTGCGTTTTCCGTCAAATTCCGGTTCCGCAAATCCCTCCCTCCGTTTTTCTTTTTTTCTGAAGCCGGCATCAGCAACCGGAATCATCTCTTCCACAGAGATATTCGGCGCTTTGCCCTGACGATCTGAAGCTGCAGGTCTTGGGGAGAAAGGTTTTCGCTGGGGAGCTGCGGCCTTCTCTGCAACGGGCGGAGGTCCATCCACCTTGCCCATCACCCTGGCTTTTTCTTCTGGAGCTTTAAGTTTTTCCAGATTTTTGAGAACTGCAGGATCTGCAATCTTAACTATCTTGGCCGGAGTTGATTTTCGTTTTTTCTTTTTCTTTCTGGCCAGGGCCTTGGCATCATCGGTTTCCGAATCTTCCGAATCCGCCTGTTCGTCTGCCGCCTCTGCCGCGTCGACCTTTTCAGGAGCAGGTCTCAAATTTTCCCGGCCTAGGGGTTGCTTGCCGGGGTCTTTCAACGCATCACCATTAATCTCCTGGCCCTTATCTTCTTGTACAGAAGCCTCGGCCTTTTTCACAGCAGCCATGGTATCTTTTATGACAGCCTCCTCTATGATGACTGGCGTCTCTATTTTTTTTAGGTCCGCCTCAGGTTTTATTCCCTTTACCACCGGGACGGGCTTGACAATCTTTGCAGGTTCTGATTTTTTTATTTTGGCTTTGACAACTGGCGTTTCCGGAGCAACCACTTTTGGCTCTGTTATTTTTTGCCGCTCCGGCTCCACAGGGGTTTTTCCGGAAGAATCTTCGGGCTTTTCTTTACCGGGAGCAATTGATGCAATGGGCTCCATGGCAGGTGCTTGCTCGGCAATCTTATCTTCAGGCTCGGAGTCGATTTCTTCTTCATGGGCATGTCTACGCCGGCGGATGACAGAGGGTTTCACCTTCACATCATTTTTCTGTTTCTTTTGACCAAACAGACTTTTTTTAATTTCGCTGATCGCACTGTCTTCCAGAGAACTCATATGGCTATTAACTTCGATTTTCAGTTCCTTCATTTTATTAAGAAGCGCTCTGTTTGTCATGTTCAGATCTTTAGCTAACTCATACACTCTGACCTTCACCATTCGTTGCCCCCAGTAATCCTCTTTAAATATTTTTTCTCGTGCCTGCTCCGTTTACAATTTACTCTCCAGCGTCTTGTTTGTCATCCGCTGCAGTGGCATTTGGATCCACAGGGTCTTTTGCCCCTTCGGATTCCTGTTTTTTCAACAAGCCGGCCTTTTCTCTATCCAACCGAGCCGCCTCCTTAGCCTGGCGTTCTTGCTCCAGGTTTAGGCGTTCCTGTTTTCGTATCTGTCGTGCCTCTTCAATGGTTGCCAGCGCCTCTTCCGGAAGACAGCCCATGATAGCAACAATATCATCAGCAGATGCTTCCGAAATGTCCTGGACAGATGCATATCCCGCCTTGAAAAGAGTTTCGGCCATGGACAAACCCACATTGCCCAATTTCATGAGACTGTCATAGCCCTGCTTAACTTCACGGCTATAATCTTCTTCACTTGTAACTTCCAGATGCCACCCGGTAATTTCACAGGCCAAAGAAACATTCTGCCCCCCCTTGCCGATGGCAATGGAAAGGTATTCGTCGCTAACAATAACTTCCATGGATTGATTGTCCTCGTCAATGATAACCCTGGCAATCTCAGCCGGGGAAAGGGCATTGCAGACAAATCTGGCAATATCCGGGCTCCATTGGACAATATCGATCTTTTCTCCCCGAAGCTCCTGGACGATACTCTGAACCCGATTGCCCTTCATCCCGACACAGGCGCCCACAGGGTCCACATCCGAGTCGATGGAAGAGACCGCAATCTTTGCCCTCAGACCCGGCACCCTGGCAGTCGCCCGGATACTGACAATCCCCTCGGACACCTCGGGCACCTCGGTTTTGAACAATTCTGTCAAAAATTCAGGATGGGTTCTGGAAAGCAGAATCTGGGCACCTTTGGACTCTTCCAGCACATCCAGCACATAGGCGCGGATTCGGTCCCCGCGTTTGTAATTCTCCTTGGGCATTTGATCCCTGGGCCTTAAAACAGCTTCGGCCTGTCCCAGGTTGACCACAAGACTGCCCCGGTCAAACCGCTGAACAATGCCATTGATGATTTTGCCCTTTTTATGAATGAAATTTTCGTATATTGCATTTCTTTCGGCTTCCCGCATCTTTTGGATGATGACCTGTTTGGCAGACTGGGCAGCGATCCTTCCGAAATCTTCCGTATCAATGCGAATGCCCAGGCTGTCACCAATTTCACATTCGGAATCATATTCATGCCCTTCTTCCAGGGTCAATTCGCTATCGGCATACTCTACTTGTTCAACCACTTCTTTAAAATGGAACACCTCAATATCACCACTCTTTTCATCATAGTGTACCTCAATATCCGCCCGGGGCCCGATTTTTTTTCTGGCAGCAGAAACAATGGCCTCCTTCAATGTGGTTATAAGTACTTCTGAATCAATACCCTTTTCACGGCTTACCTGGTCAATTACCCTTTTAATATCTGTGATAAACATGTTAAGCGCTCTCCATTCTACTGACCTGCAAGCATTGCTTTGCTGATCAAAAGGTCTGCTATTGCAATTTTTTTACCATCAACTGCAATTTCAACAGAATCATCATTTGTCCGCTCAAGAATTCCTGTAAATTTTTTCTGTCCCTCAATCGGCTCGTATGTTTCAATCTTGATTCTCTTCCCGGTGAATCGGTGAAAATCTTCTTTTTTGTTCAAGGGCCTATGGGGCCCGGGAGAAGAAACTTCAAGCCGGTAACGGCCTATCCGCTCGATATGCACGTCAATCAGATCTCCCAGTTGCCGGCTGATATATGCACAATCGTCCAAGGTAATCCCGCCGGGCTTATCCAGGTAGATGCCGACGGTTTTCTCCCTGTCTCCGGCCCCTACCTCGACATTCACCAGCTCAAAATTCTCGGCAAGGCACAAGGGGGCTGCAACGGCCCAAATCTTCCCCTTCAGTGTCCCGGTCTCTTCATGTCTCCCAAAAACCATAATACAGCCACACCCTCTTAAAACTTTACTTATCCCCAAATACAAAAACGGGCAGACGCCCGTTCCTAGTAATTTAACCTTAACAAAATCCTTACCACCATACTACCGGCTCAGATCATATCTTAACCCCATTAAATGGAACTTATCTGCCATCCCATTCCCAAAAAAAAGATGGAGCGGGCAACGAGGCTCGAACTCGCGACATCAAGCTTGGGAAGCTTGCACTCTACCAGCTGAGTTATGCCCGCATTAGCAGCGTAATATATCAACCCCCTTACCATTTGTCAACACCCCATTTTATTCAGGCAGGCTTGCCTGAAACTTCTCCAAAATGGTTTCTGACAGGGTGGCGTGTATTTTTTTAATGTTTTTTTCCTCCAGGGTTTTGGTCGTTGACCTGTAAACCACCCTAAAGGACAAAGACTTTTTACCTTCGGCAAGGGGTTTGCCTTCAAATACATCAAATAAAAACATATCCTCGATAAGGGATTGCCCTTGGGCAAACGACTTTATCTGACCCAGGATGGCACCCACTTCAATTTTTTTGTCTACAATAAAGGTCATATCCCTTGAAAGGGAAGGAAACCTCGGAAGCGGAACGGCCTGGATGGATTCGGGCATCAATTGTAAAAGCAGGGCCAGATCCAAATCAAACACATAGGCATCCTGTTTTAATCCAAAATTTTTCAATACCTGGCCATCAATCTTTCCCAAGGACCCCAAAACCCTATCCGAAACTTTCACAACGGCCCCGAAACCGATTTCAAAATAAGGACAGACACCTTTTTCCAATTTTGAAAAAAGGGCATCCTTTATAAACAAATCACCCAGCAGGCCTTCCACAATCCCCTTTAGGTCAAAAAAATCCACGCCGGTCTTTTTGGACGCCCAAAATTGTTCACTCCGTGCCCCGGTTATCAGGCCCGCCACCATTTCCCGCTCTTCGGGCAATTCTCCCGGACGGGTTGCAAAAAACGTCTTGCCGATCTCAAAGATCCTCAGGGTGTCAGACTGCTGGGAATTGTTCCGTTTCATGGTTTCAAGAAGCCCGGGCACAAGGGAAGTCCTCAGGACTGACATCTGATCCGATATGGGGTTTAGAATCTTTTCCATTGACCTTCTGGCATCGGTTTCAGATAATTTTAACCGGTCACAGGAGGCTTCGTGGATAAAATTATAATTAATGGCTTCATAAAAAGAAAACCCGGGCAAGGTCTGCCGGATTTTTTCCCTGAGCCCCAACACCGGTGACAGGGCCTTTCCCTTTGCAGGCACCAGGGGATAGCTGGTCTTGATATTGTTATAGCCCCACAGACGCGCGACCTCTTCGGATAAATCTTCGGGGCGGGTCACATCCACTCTGTAGGAAGGAATAAAGACCTTTAACTGCTTTTCGCCTGTTTGTTCAACGCCGAATTCAACCGATTGCAAAATCTCTCCAATGGTTTTAGGGGAAAAATCCGTGCCCAGACGGGTATTTAAGGCATCCGTACTCAAAACAAGCGTCACCGGCACAGACCCCAGGGGATATTCATCTATTATATCCCGGGTAATGGAGGCATCACAAATCTGTGCAATCAAAGAAACGGCACGCTTCATTGCATACACCGTTCCTTCGGGATCCACTCCCCGCTCAAACCGATGGGAGGCATCTGTTGCAATACCGGTTCGCTTGGCAGTCCTTCGAATGGAAATGGGATTAAAATAGGCACTCTCTATCAGCACACAGGTCGTGGTATCCGAAATTTCGGAATTTTCCCCGCCCATGACGCCGGCCAACGCCACAGCCCGCTCTCCATCACAGATCATGAGCATTTCAGGATCCAGCTTATGTGTCTTGGAGTCCAGGGTGGTAAAATCAATGGCACTCCCGGCTTTTCTGACAATGATTTTTCCTTTGGCCACATTATCAAAATCAAATGCATGGAGGGGTTGACCGGTCTCAAGCATGACAAAGTTGGTCACATCCACCACATTGTTGATGGGGGTCAAGCCGACAGATTCCAGTTTTCGGCACAGCCAGAAGGGCGACGGCCCCACCTTAACGTCAAACAGCATTCCTGCAGAATAGCGGGGGCAGAGGTCCGGATCCTGAATGGACACACTTGCATAGTCATGGATGGACTTGCTGACAATTTTCCCCTGGGGCAGGATAACTTCGGGTAAGCGCACCCTGGCCTTAGGTGTGGTAAACGCACCCACTTCACGGGCAACACCGATCACGCTCAGGCAATCGGGCCGGTTGGGGGTCAAATCAATTTCAAAAACCGTATCGGAAAGCCCCAGGGCTTTTTCCAAAGGCGTTCCCGGCAAGTGTCCCTCGCCAAGGTCCATTATGCCTGCGGCATCAGCTGCAATCCTTAGCTCAGCTCCGCTGCACAGCATCCCTTCGGACTTTTCCCCCCGAAGTTTACTCTTTTTGATTTTCAGGTCTCCGGGCAATACGGCACCCGCCAAGGCACAGGGAACAAACATCCCTGGCCGAACATTGGGCGCCCCACAAACAATCTGCAAAGGCACTTGACCCCCGGCATCGACCGTACAGCAGGAAAGGTTATCTGCATTGGGATGTTTTCTGACTTCGGTCACCCTGGCCACAACCACATTGTCCAGATAATCATACAGGTTTTCAAGGGAATCGACTTCAAGTCCCGCCATGGTGAGCCTGTCGGAGATTTCTTGGGGATCCAGATCGACCGGGATGTATTCTTTTAACCAGCTTAAACTGACTTTCATATTAAAACTGCCCTAGAAAACGAATATCGTTTTCATAATATTTTCTGATATCATCAATACCATACTTGAGCATGGCCATCCGCTCTATACCGACACCAAAGGCAAAGCCCGTGTAAACGCTTGTATCATATCCGACATTTTCAAACACCGCAGGATGAACCATGCCGGAACCCAGGACCTCAAGCCATCCGGTCTTGGAGCAAACTCGGCACCCTTTGCCCTTGCACATAACGCAGCGGATATCCACTTCTGCACTGGGTTCGGTAAACGGAAAAAAGCTGGGTCTAAACCGGAGAGAGGTCTCCTTGTCAAAAAACTGATGGACAAAGGTGGTTAATACCCCCTTTAGATCTCCAAAAGAAATGTTTTTATCCACCATCAGACCTTCGATCTGGTGAAACATGGGCGTATGGGTCAGATCCGAATCACACCGGAACACCTTACCGGCGGATATAATCCGTACCGGCGGATCTGTTTTTTCCATTGCCCTGGGTTGGGACGGGGAGGTATGGGTTCGTAAAACAATATTGTCTGACACATAGAAGGTGTCCTGCATATCCCTGGCAGGATGGTATTTTGGAATGTTCAAGGCCTCGAAATTATAGTAATCCGTTTCAACCTCAGGCCCTTCTGCAATATCAAATCCCAGGCGCATAAATATCCCGCTGATTTCATTCAAGACCTGGGTAATGGGATGAAGGGATCCCCTGACAGCCGGCCGGCCGGGCAGGGTTACATCAATATCGGCAAGCCCGCCTGTAAGGCGGGCTTCAATGTCTGAGAACGCTTGTTTTATCAGCCCTTCAAGCTTCACCTTCAACAGATTGGCATCTTTCCCGGCAGCGGGACGCTCATCCTCCGGAAGGGATGAGATGTTCCTCAAAAACCCTGTGAGTTCTCCCTTCCTGCCAAGGTACCGGGTGGACAAAGCTTCAAGTTCTTCAGAGGTTCCGGCCCTTTCAATATTTTCAAGGGCCTGTCGTTCAATATCGGCAATACTGTTTTGCAAAATACCCCCGGTTTGGTCTAATTTAGTCGTGCAGTCGCCTGGGATGCCAACTGGGAGAAACCTGCAGGATCACAAACGGCAAGATCTGCCAAAACTTTACGGTCCAGCTCACAACCGGCCAGCTTAAGACCTGTCATAAATTTTGAATAGGATAGATCATTCATCCTGGCAGCAGCATTGATTCTGACGATCCACAGGCTTCTAAATTCTCTTTTCCGGACGCGTCTGTCACGGTAGGCATACATCAATGCCTTATCGACCGCATCGGCAGCCGTTCTGTATAATTTGCTCCTACCGCCCCTAAACCCCTTTGCAAGCTTTAGAACCTTATTTCTGCGTCGATTTGCTTTAAATCCTCTTTTTACTCTCATTCCCTCTAACTCCTTACTATATCTTGTAATCCCGAATCAGTTTTTCCCATCCATTGGGGCAATCCGGAAAAAAATTTAGCCATTTGGCAGCAACCGTCTGACCTCTTTCATATTAGACGCATCAACCATTTGAACCTGGCGCAAAGACCGTTTTCTCTTGGTGGTTTTTTTTGTCAGGATATGACTTGCATGGGATTTACGGAACTTGTATTTTCCGGATCCTGTTTTTTTGAACCGCTTTGCTGCCGCCCTACATGTTTTAATTTTAGGCATGGTAACCTCTCCTGTGTTGCAATTTACTAAAAAAATAGAAGGTGGTATATAATGATATACCACCATACATTAGGTAATGTATTTCAATCAATTTGCTAATTTAAACTAAAGAAAACGGACGCTAGCTTTTTGGCCCGAGCAACATGGTCATGACCCGTCCTTCAAATCTTGGGGTCTGCTCAACCACTGTAAACTCCTGGGTCAGGGCGACAATCTTCTCCAAGACAGCATTGGCCTGTTCTCTGAGCATGAACTCCCGCCCGCGGAAAACCAATGTTATTTTGACTTTATCATTCTTGCTGATAAATTTTTCAATATGCCGGACCTTGGTTTCAAGATCATGGTCATCTGTTTTGGGACGAACTTTTATCTCTTTAATCTGAGAACCTTTTTGCTTTTTCCGGGTCTCCTGTTTTTTCTTGGTAAGCTCATACTTAAACTTTCCATGATCCATAATCTTACAAACAGGCGGATTTGCGTCCGGAGATACTTCAACCAAATCCAGATTCTCACCTTCGGCTATCTTCAATGCCTCTGAAATGGGCAAAACCCCTATCTGTTCGCCGTCAGAACCAATCACACGCACCTCACTGGCCCTGATCCCCTTGTTCACGATTGTCTGATCCTGTCGTCCTCGTTTAGTAGTTATTTTCACGCCTCCCGCTTTTAGCACGCCTCCGTAGTATTCACCAATAGCTCAATTAAGTATAACCTTGTGATTATAACGGCTTGCCATGGGAAATGCAAGTGTTATTTATTTCTCCGGTGACGAACGCTTTTGTTCCAGTGTATATGTTTCCAAAAAACTGTCTTTCCAATAGAGATTATCCTCTTTATTAAAAAAATCATAAAAAAGATCAAGACTTTTTTCTCGGAGCACCCCGGATATGATCTCTATTTTTGCATTTTTGTACAGGGGTGGCATCAAAGACAGGTCACAGGTGGTGCCCCCGCCCATGGGATCTTCGTAGGCAAAAACTATTTTTTTTATCCCGGCCAAAATAATGGCCGCAAAACACATCAAGCACGGCTCCATGGTGCAGTAAATGATGGATTCTTCCGGCACAAATTCCGGGCCAAGGGTTTCCAAAGACTTCAATGCCCTTATTTCCGCATGGTCAATCTCACTGACAAAAACCTTACCCGGGGCTGTTCCCTTTCGGGCTCCGCTTGCGACCACCTCCTGCCCCTGGACAATTACGCACCCTACGGGGAACTCCCCTTTTGCAAATGCTAATTTAGCCTGGTTCAAGGCCAGTTCCATGAAGTATTCCTTTGACAAAATACGGCTCCCATCCTTTTTCCATAATACTGAAGTTTGTTTTACCCCTCCTTTTTTCCCCGAAGAACAAATATTACGGATAGGAGGACTTGCTTGCTTTTTTCCCAAAGTATTGTATGGTATTCGGAACTTAATAAATATTCAATGATGAATTTATGAAAGCATTAGAAAAAAAAGTGACACCCCTTAAAGACGCTCTCTGTATCAGAGAACTTTTCCAACAGCGAGAGCAAAATTTTCTGTCGGCACATGGGACCCCCAGCACCAAGGCAACCAGACGTGATGCCGAAAAAAACATCTGTAATATTAGGACACCCTTTCAACTGGATCGGGACAGAATTGTATATTCAAATTCTTTCCGGCGTCTTAAATATAAAACCCAAGTTTTTTTATCCCCCTTGGGCGACCACTACAGAACCCGGCTGACCCACACCCTGGAGGTCTCTGAAATTGCCCGGAATATTTCTAGGGCCATGCGCCTGAATGAGGATCTGGCCGAAGCCATTGCCCTGGGTCATGATCTGGGACACACACCCTTTGGACATGGCGGAGAAACAGCCCTGGTCGAGGTCCACTCCTCCCATTTTTCCCATTCAGACCAGAGCCTAAGGGTAGTGGATGTGCTTGAAAACAAAGGCCGGGGCCTGAACCTCACCCGCCAAGTCAGGGACGGAATCCTAAAACATTCCAAGGGTTTTGGCAACATTATTCCTGCCACTGCCGGAGAAACCGCCGTCACGGTCGAAGGCAGAGTCGTAAGGGTGGCCGATATCATTGCCTATCTGAACCATGACCTGGACGATGCCCTCAGGGGAAAGGTCATCTCCAAAGAGGATGTGCCGGCTGTCTGCCTTCAGACATTGGGGAATACCCATTCCGAACGGGCCAGCAACATGATCGAATATCTGGTTTACAACTCTGGACCCCGAAATGGCAAATTTGTTCTGGATATGGGCAAAGATGCCTTCCACGCCATGACCCTTCTGCGAAAATTTCTCTATGACAAAGTCTATCGTTCCCCTGCCGTCCACAATGAATTTATAAAGGCTAAAAAAGTAATCATGGGCCTTTACCAATATTTTATTGAGAACCCGGAACGCTTACAAAAAGAATTGGAAAAAATGGAAATGGCCCCCTGGGATTCGGGTAAAAACACCCTGAAACGATCTGTTTGCGACGTAATTGCCAGTATGACGGACCGGTATGCACTGACATTGTATACCAAACTATTTTTCCCCAACCCCCTGGTATAAGTCCATGACATCCGCTCAATTTGGACTGCTTTCCAGTATTTACAAGACCATGGACAGGGCCTGGGACAAAACTGCATCCCGTTATGGGTTTGTGTGTAACGGGTGTGAAGACAATTGTTGCCGTTCCTTGTTTTTCCATCACACCTTTGTTGAAAAAGCCTTTCTCCTCCATGGATTTGAACAATTGGCACCGGATATAAAAGCGGTGGCCCTTACCAGGGCCAGGAAGTATTATGACAAAACATTTCCAGATGCCACGCCGCCCATTTCATTGAAAATAATCTGCCCCCTGAACCAAGACGGCCGTTGCCTGGTATATGCCTTCCGCCCCATGATATGCAGACTCCACGGTCTGCCCCACGAGTTGAAGCCACCCGGAGCAATCCCCCTTAAAGGACCGGGATGCCGGGCGGGGCATTTTGACAAAACCCCCTATATTCCCTTTGACCGGACTCCTTTTTACCACCAAATGGCCCGGGTCGAAACCCAATTCCGACAATCAACCGGTGCTGCTGGAAAAATCAAGGAAACCGTGGCCCAGATGCTTCTTTTTTAAAACAGACCAGGGTAACATCATCACTTTGCCCCTGATCTTTTGAAAAAATGTCCACGGACGCGACGATCTGCTGAACAAGAAGGACTGGGTCTGAGGAATAGGCTTTGATCACTTTTTTAAGACGATTAAACCCATAGAGACTTCGGTCAGAATTTTTGGCCTCGGTAATGCCGTCGGTACACATAAGGACCATACCGTCCTCCTTTAGAACAAAGGTGTCCTGACCATAGGCAGCCTCCGGGAAGACTCCCAGGGGAGGGCCTTTTGCATGATAATTGCCAAGAATCCGAACCCCGTTTTTATCCACATAAACCGGCGAAATATGTCCGGCATTGGCAAAACAAACCTGTCCGCTTGGGATGTCCAAAAGCATATAGACCAGGGTGACAAACATTCCCTGCTTTGCTCTATAACAAAGCTGCCGGTTGATTTTTGAGAAAAGTCTTCCGGGATCTGTATACTGGGAAGCATAATACCCAAGATCACTGGTGAACCTTGCCATGAAAAGCGAGGCAGCAATACCCTTGCCCGAAACATCCCCGATAGCCACACCGAGTCTGCCTCCAGAAAAATGGAAAAACTGATAAAAATCCCCCCCCACTTCAAGGGCAGGGCGATTCCTGGCAGCAAAAGAATACCCGTCTATCCCGGGTACCCGGGTTGGCAGAAAACTTTCCTGGACTGCCCTTGCCAGCTTGAGATCTTTTTCCATGGCATGTTGACGGATACGCTTCAACTCGTCCAATTTGAGATACAATTGCGCACTTTCAACAGCCAGGGCCATGTGGCCTGCGGCAACCTGCACAATCTCAATTGCTTCCCTGCTAAAATGATCGGGCAAGGGGTGCATCAGAGTAACAATACCGAACAAACGATTGCGTTTCATAATGGGGACAGCCACAGCAGACCGGACCGTGTAAGGTTCTTGCGGAAGGGACAGCCATCGGGTATCCGTTTGGGTGTCTTTTATCACCCCCACCTTTTGATGGACACGAACCCACCCGGCAAGTCCCTTGTCCAGAACAGATCCCACAAGTTGCGACCGCAACCCCGGACTGACCTCTCCCCGGGTGAGAAGGCTTTCTGTCACCACCCCTTCCGGGTTCAATAAAAAAAGGCTGCCCATTTTAGCCCCTGACAACAGGACGGTCACTTCAAGGGTTTTGAGCATGGAAACCTTAAGCATTTTCTGTTCAGCCGCAGCCCCGGCCATTTCCAGCAACCGCTCAAAGAGCTGACCCTGAGCCTTGTAAGCACTGTTCTCCTGCCTTAAAAACCGATTTTCTTTTTCAAGCGCCTTTATCAACAGCTCCATTGAGAGCACCCCACCTGGATATTGGTTCTTTTTTTTTATCCGATTATCCCCTATTCATGACAGGTTCACAATCTTTTATTCCATGGCAACCGCTTTTGGCAGCGCTCCTGGGCAAAAAGAATTGATATTTTAGCCCTATTCTTATACCATCCCTGAAGAACATGGGGTATTAACAACCCGCCACCACTCCTATTTGTATAATTGAATCATAAGGAAACAACAAATGTCAAACGGCCTTTATATAACGGCTACTGAATCTGGAAGCGGAAAATCGGCCATTGCTCTGGGTGTAATGGAAATGCTTTTCAGAAAATTGGATTGTGTCGGTTTTTTCCGGCCCATTATCAACCCGAATTCCCAGAAACCAAGGGACCCGGATATCCTCCTGATGACGTCCCAGTTCAACCTGAACCTGCCCTATGAAAAAATGTACGGCATCACCCAGGCCGAGGCCGACCGCTTGATTGCCCTCGGAAAAAAAGGAGAAATCATTGAGCGCATCATTGAAAAATACAATGATGCCCAGCGCCATTGCGCTTTTATCCTGTGCGAAGGAACCGATTTTGTTTCTGCCACAACCAGTGTTGAATTTGATATCAATGCCAGCATCATTAAGAACCTGTCCTGCCCGGTATTATTGGTTGCGAATGCCTATCAAAAGCCCATGGATGAGGTTGCCAGACTCATCAGCCTGACCCTGGAATCCCTTGTTGAAAAAGGGTGTGAAATTGTCGGTACCATCATCAACCGGGTCACTTCCCAGATCGAGGATGATATTATCCTTAGGATTAAAGCCGCCGGTCTTGTCCGGAACCAATTGATCTATGCCATACCCGATGAAGCCGTACTGGCCAAACCCACCCTTGCCGAGGTGGCCAAAACCCTGAACGCAAAAATTTTATGCGGCCACAAGCAAATGTACCGGCATGCCAGAAGCTTTACCGTGGCCGCCATGCAGCTGAGGAATATGCTGCCCCGGATCACCCACGGCACCTTGGTGATTACCCCCGGAGACAGGGCGGACATCATTGTTGCCTGCCTGGCAGCCCTGTCTTCTGCATCCATGGAAAAAATCTCGGGAATTGTTCTCACCGGCGGGCTCAAACCGGAAAAACCCGTCTGGGATCTTATCCAAGGATTTTCCGACATGGTGCCTGTCCTGAGTGTAGATGCCGACACCTTTGAAACAGCGGTCCTGGTTGAAAAAATTCATTCGGATATCTCGCCCAGTGATGAACGGAAAATTACCCGGGCCAGGGCCTTATTTGAACAACACATCGATATTGAACGTCTGGGAGAAAAGGTCATCACCACCCAAAGCACCATTGTCACGCCTAAAATGTTCGAGTTCAAACTGATCCAAAGGGCAAGAGCCCATAGAAAAAAAATCGTGCTTCCCGAAGGAACGGAAGATCGAATTCTGCTGGCGGCTGAAACCCTTCTGCGCCGGGGAATTGTGGACATCACCCTCCTGGGCGATCAGAAAAAAATACAACAGAAAATTGCCCAGCTGGGGTTACGCATGCCGAAGGTTGAGATCATAAATCCTCTGACCTCATCCTTCCTGGATCTTTATACCACAACCTATTTTGAATTGAGAAAGCACAAGGGCATCACATTGGAAAATGCCAGGGATCTTGTCTGTGATGTCAATTTTTTCGGCACCATGATGGTTCACCATAACCATGTGGACGGAATGGTGTCAGGATCTGTCCATAGCACGGCTGCCACCATCAAACCGGCCTTTGAGATCATCAAGGCCAAGCAGAAATCCACTCCGGTTTCCAGTCTGTTTTTCATGTGCCTGTGGGACCGGGTGCTGGCCTATGGAGACTGTGCCATAAATCCGGACCCGGATGCCAGGGAACTTTCGGAAATCGCCATCACCTCGGCCGAGACAGCGGCCATGTTCGGCATAGAACCCAGAATTGCCATGCTGTCTTACTCGACAGGGTCTTCGGGAAAGGGAAAGGATGTGGATAAAGTCCGGGAGGCCACGGCCCTGGTCCGTAAAAACCGACCAGACCTGCTTGTGGAAGGCCCCATCCAGTATGATGCCGCCATTGAACCCAATGTGGCCAGGACCAAACTGCCGGGAAGTCCGGTGGCAGGGAAAGCCACGGTATTTATTTTTCCGGATCTTAACACGGGCAACAACACCTACAAGGCGGTACAGCGATCCTCGGGTGCCGTTGCCATCGGCCCGGTTCTCCAGGGGCTGAACAAACCGGTCAACGACTTAAGCCGTGGCTGCCTGGTTGCCGATATTGTGAACACCGTCGCCATCACGGCGGTGCAAGCCCATGGGGCCGAAAAACCCTCCGTGAAAGGAGACCTGGGCATACCCGAGATCTCCTGATGGTAACCTATCACACAAAAGTTCCGGGCCTTGCCAAAAACCAGTCAACCGGCCGCCGCAAACTCACAGGCTCTGGATATTGTTCCAGGTACCCTACCCGGAGGATAAATTGCGGCATCATTCCGGGCCCATGGTTTTCCCTGATATTTTTCTGCCCGTGTTTTTCTTCCAGTGCCTGGGTCATGGGATGAATGGCAATCATTTTCTCCCTGGCCAAAAGGGCCATCCGCTGGAAACGCCGACCGCATTCTATCAGATCCTTGACGCTGTTACCGTCACTGGTAATCACCAGCCAGCCGGCCCCCTCCCCGGCCTGCTTCATTATCTTTTCAATCCCTTTTTCCCGGAATGTTTTGCCCATGACATCCTTCTTGTCCATAAAATGTCGGACAACCCACCCGGCAAGACCATTGATCTCCATGCCATCCGTGGTCAGTCCGTCCCTAAATTTTCGAGCCTCCCTGTCCGACAACCGGGTCCAGATTGCTGCCTCTTCCATGGCTTTTTGATTGTCAAACTGGAGTTTAAAATTGTCTATCGCCTCCTTTGCCATCAGGTCACAATGGTGGGTTCCCCTGGGAAAATAATGCAAATTCCCCTTTGTTGCCCGGTAAAAAGCGGTCACATCTGCTGACTTTAATTCTTTTGCCAGCAGGTTGGTTTTTACGGTTCTCCGGGAGACCAGCCGAATTAAAGGGATATCCACAGGCGCCATCGGGATCAGATTCACCCGGGCAATACGGGTATCAAACCGACCCCCGGCAATCACGTCCACCTGTGCATGAAAACCTTTTGCTGCCGCTGCCTGAACCAGATTTTCAATAAAAGCGCCCAGAGAAAGAAGCACCTCCCGGTTGGTATTGTCCACCACCCTCAGCCATCTTTTGGCATCAGACCCAATGATCCATTCCGTATCGTTCACGATCTCCACCACCCAGGGCTGGGTATTGTGCCCGCTGGGGGCAAGGGAGGCGTGGTGCAATATATGCCAGGCATTGGGGCTTAGGGTGCTGTTCCCCGGAAACGGGGAGGCCCCCGTTAGCTCGGACCTTAAATTTCTGGAACAGGAAGGCAGCAATAGGCCGGGTCCCAGCAATAGCCCGGCCGTTGCCATGCCTTTCTTTAAAAAATGTCTGCGGTTCATGACGTCTCCTATTGTCACCAAATGGTGACTTTTCTAAATAAAAATTTTTGCCCGACACACGGTTGCCGGACCGAGCTCTAGTGGGTTAGGCCAGACACAATACGCCCTTTATGATGGTATCTATGCCCGCCTGGATGCGTTCCCATCCTTGCTCCGAATCAAGCCGGATTCCGCCGTACAAATCAATATGGGCAGACCGGATGATCAAATAACTGATGGCAGCCCCCATGAGCATGGTAACGGCTTGCAAATCCGTCTGGGTTTTATTTTGTAAAAAAAACATCTTGAAAAAGTCCATGATGCTTTTTTCTCTGACCGCTTCCAGTTCGCAGGTCAGATCATTTGTTTCCAGGACTTCCCAGGCCATGATCGCCCGGGTCAACGGCCGTTTTCGCAATGCCAGAATAAAGTTTTTCGAAAAAACAGACAATCTTTCTTCAAGGGTGAGATTTGAAAATTTCTGAAGATCCCCGCCTGCCAGTTCCAGTGCGGACGGCCAGAAATCCCCTTCCTTGCCAAAGGCGGCAATCAGGCCCTGCAGCCCGCCGAAATACCGATAAATCAGCACCTTGTCGACTCCGGCCTCCCGGGCCACGGCATTGATGCCCAGTCCTTTGAAGCCTTCCCTTCCCAAAAGGCTGCCGATGGCAGCTATCAGGCGGCGGCTTGTGATCTGCTTGTCCCTGATTTTCAACACTTGCTTTTTTACCATGGCATCTCTTTTTTGTTCAATTTGTTCAACACACTCTATTTTCCAAACAGACACAGCCTTCCCAAAACAGTCTATGGAATTCATATATATCACCGATCGGTGACAATAGTCAATGCTTCTTTTTCCAGCTCGCCCCCCATCTCCTCGGCATCTGCTATCCCAATCATTGGTGGCAAATCAGGACATCCCTTGACAATTATTTTCACACGTGTATTCAATGTCGGTATTCAGGGATAATACATTAAAAATGGCAGCGTATTGGTGTCGCCCATGGGCATCAGAAAGGAACCTGAATGACCTATAATTTTTTCACCTTGTCCTTTACCGGGGAGTGGGAATACCTGGAACCTGAGTTTATCAAATCTCACTTCAGGGAATCACTCCCCTGGATAAGGATCGCCATTCCCATTGCCATTTTTTTTTATACGATCTTCGGTATCCTCGACCTCATCATTGCACCCGAGAAAAAAAACATATTCTGGCTCATACGGTATGCCGGATTCTGTCCTGCAGCCACAGGCGTTTTGTGGTTTTCCTTTCACCCAGGTTTTGAAAAATATGCCCAGGCCCTCCTGTTTTTTTTATGTATTTTAGCCGGACTCGGCATTGAACTCATGGTAATCCTTGCCGGACCACCGGCAAGCTATTCCTATTATGCCGGTATCATACTGGTCCTCATCACCATTTACACCTTTATCCGGCTACGATTTCCATGGGCGGTAACCTGTTCCTGGCTGATTGTCATCTGCTATGAAATCGGGGCCATATGGATTGCCCCAACTCCGGATATCATTCTGATCAATAACAATTTTTTCTTTGTATCAGCCAATATTTTTTGCATGCTGGCAGGGTATTCCATTGAGCTAAACATGCGGAAACGCTTTTTTTCCAATTTTAAGCTGAAACAGGAAAAAAACAAGGTAAGCCAGGTTAATAAGGAGCTTGAGCATCGGGTTATCGAAAGGACTGTACAGCTTGAATCGGCAAATATAGAACTGCAGGACGCGCTTCGCCAGGCCAGGGGCCTTGCAAAAAAAGCAGAAGTGGCCAATATTGCCAAGAGTGAATTTCTGGCCAATATGAGCCATGAAATCCGGACACCCATGAACGGTGTTATCTGCGCAACAGAGCTGGCCCTCGCCGAAAAGCTGAGCCCTGAAATTGAGAAATATCTTCGTATTATCCATGATTCGGGGCATTCCCTTTTAAAGATCATCGACGATGTGCTGGATTTTTCCAAGATTGAATCAGGTTACCTGGAAATGGAAAAGACCCCGTTCCGCCTGGATGAAACCATTGATCGGATTATGGAGATGTTTTCCATCAAGGCCGCCGAAAAAGGGATTGTGCTTTCCCTGAAAAAAAGTCCGGACCTGCCGGAGATTCTGGTGGGTGATGCCATGCGGCTGCGGCAGGTCATCACAAATCTTGTCAGCAATGCCGTTAAGTTTACCGATGCCGGCGGTGCAATAACCATTGGCGTGGGACAGAAAGAGTCGGGTGCAGACCTTTTTAAAGTAATGCTTGAGATATATGTGAAAGATACGGGGATGGGAATAAAAAGGCAACACCTGGATAAATTGTTCTCCCCCTTTACACAGGCAGATGCCTCCTCCACCCGGAAATATGGCGGAACCGGTCTGGGGTTGACAATATCCAAAAAGCTCATCCAAATGATGCAGGGCCAAATCCGCGTGCAAAGTGAATATGGGAAAGGGACAACCGTTTTTTTTACCTGTCTTTTTGACCGCCCGGCAAAAGAAACGGGGCCTAAACCCCAACATGAAACCGGCCAGGAGGTCAAACAATCGGATACCACCCGGCATAAAAAGAAAATTTCTGGCTCGCGGATCCTGGTTGCGGAAGACAACCTAGTTAACCAGAAAATCATCAAGACGCTCCTTGGAAAAGCAGATTTAATCGTTGAAATCGCAAACAATGGCCGGCTGGCAATTGAAGCATTGAAAAAAAAACAATTTGATGCAATTCTGATGGACATACAGATGCCGGAAATGGATGGAATTGAAGCCACGCAGCGGATTAGACTAAATCCTGAAACCAGGGCCATTCCAATTATTGCCCTGACGGCCAATGCCATGAAAGGGGACGAGGAAAAATATCTTTCTGCCGGAATGGACGGCTATATTACCAAACCCATAAACCAGGCAAAATTATTTAAAATTTTATCCGACTTGCTATAAGGATATTTTATTTGCCGGGACACCGGCAAGGGCGGAACCGGGATGAAACAGCTTTGGATTGCCATATGGATTGCCCTGTTCATGGCCGGATCAGCCATGGCCAAGGATCAGATCATGCCTGAAATGCCAGACAATGAACGGACCCTGGAAGGTGTTATCATCAAGGTCGTCTCCCCGGGAAACCTTGTGGTCTGGGAAAATGGAAGACTTTATCCGTTCACCCTTTACGGGATTCAATTGCCGGACCCTGACTCTGACCAGGGGCGGCAGGTCAAAAAAAGGGTTTCCCAAAGGGTTTTTAACAAATTGTTGTCGGTGCGGCTCGTTGAATCGGATCCGCCCCGGGGCATTGTTATCATCCGGGGAAATTGTCTGAATGAAACACTGGTCCGCCAGGGAGTGGCAGGGGTTGATCCGGACTGCAAAAAAGAGCCCCATTGCAGCCAGTGGAGAAAAGCTGAGGCTGCTGCCAGAACGGCCGGGATTGGAATCTGGAAATCTGCCGACTAGACAATCCCCTCGGGCAGTGGCGGCACCGCTTCTCCGGCCAGGACAAACCCGCCGTCTAGGCGGACAACGCTTCCGGTCATGTAAGGGGCGTCTTTGATCATGAACAGGCAGGCCTTGACCACATCTTCAATGGTGCCGGTCCGTTTGGCCAGGGTATGGTTGACAAGCATTTGTTTTTCACCATCGGTGAGCACCTCATTCCAGCCCCTTGTGCCTTCGGCATGGCGGGTTTCAAATATCCCCAGCATGAGTTCATTGACCCGGACAAAAGGCGCCCCCATGCGGGCCCAGGTCTCGGTTAAAGAAGAGATCCCGCGGTTGGCCATGGCATACCCGTCATTGAACACAAGCGCTGCCGGGCCGGACCTGCCGGTGATAGCGGCAACCGATGACAGATTGATCACAATGGCATCGTCCGAAGCCTTTAACAGCGGGAATACAGACTCAAAAACCCAACGCTTGGCCCTAAGCGTGGTGTTTATCTCAAGGTCCCACTGGCGTTGTGTATATTTCCCGTGTACCGTGGGCCACCCTCCCCGCTCAATGTTGTTGACCAGGATATCCAGGCGGCCGTATGTCTTACGGATGAAGGCGGCTATCTGTTCTATATCCTGAATATTACAAAGGTCTGCCTTTAGAATATGGTGTTCGGCCTTTGTGGCGGCAAAGGCGCCTTCCATCCGATGAAAGTCTTCTTCCCAGTCATGGCGGGTGAGCACCAGAATCGCCCCCTGGTTGGCCAGTGCCAGGCCAATGCCTTTTCCAATTCCCTTTACCGCCCCCAGAACCAGGGCCACCTTTCCTTGGATTTCCATGGCCTATCCTTGTGTAGTAAATTCTATTCCGAACAGCATGTTCTTTACCCAGGCAATACCAAAATCCAAAAGCGCTTCATCTCTGGTTTTCAGGGTCTTCAAAAAAGAGGGGGACAAACAAAAATCCTGTACAAGGTCCTTTTCAAAAATCTGGGTCCTGAACGCATCCTGGTCATATAGGGCCAGGTAAAACTGATCTGACTGGGCCCCTTCAAGTTTTCCGGGCAGGATTCTGTTTTTGAGGCTGATCAGCTCCATGAGCTTGTCATTGTAACGGTTATGGAGGGCAACATCCTGGCCATCCAGCCATTGGCGGACGCTTAGATCTGTTTTTTTACCAAATCCCTTGCAATGGGGCTCTTCAATGAGGGCAAAATATTCATTGATCTCTCCGGTCTCCCGGTCCCTTGCAATGGCCCGGGCCAGGGGATAAAGGCGACAGGAACCGGGCCGGTCCACATATACCCCACACCCTTTGGCTCTGACAAAGGGGCATTCATGCCCGGTTCCGGGATTGGGTTTAAACGTCACAATGGGCAAGCCCGATCCCGGTCCGTAATGCAGGGAAGTATATTCTTTGAGAAAAACCTGGGAAGATATCCCAAGATTTCTTTTCAGGCGCAAAATATCATAGGGTGTCAACGCCTGGTTCAGGTCACGGCAGCAGTCATTAAAGCATATATTATCCGGGCAGCAATCAAAGGGCATGGGGTCTTGTTCGTGAACGGGTATCATATCTTCGGTCATTTTGGAGTCCTTATCTGATTTCCTGATCTATAAATTTAAAATGGTTTAAATTACCAGTATTGTGAAATTTTTTCCAGCTTCTTTTTGATCCGGACAGGTTACTACATATGGTAGCTCCTTTGCCGTATTTCAATATATCTGGTAATGAATTTCAACGGCCTAACCAATTGAAAATCAGGGCGAATCTTTTTTCAAAATTTCTTGACAAAAACCATAGCAGAGTGCTATTGCCTTAACATTTATGCGAAGCTTGCATCAGGCGCAGGATTATTTCCGAAACCTGGAATAAACTGTTCTGATACAAGAACTGGCTAAGGATTACCAGGCTGAACAGAAACTGTTTTGGCCTATGTTGTTAATAACAAATAGTAGCACAACGGTATTGTGCAATTTGATTAACTTAAATTATGGAGGTATTTTAAATGCCATCTTTTGTAATTGCAGAAAAATGCGACGGCTGCAAAGGTGGGGACAAAACAGCATGTATGTACATCTGCCCCAATGACCTGATGGTTCTTGATCCCAATGCAATGAAAGCATACAACCAGGAGCCGGATCAGTGCTGGGAATGTTATTCATGCGTTAAAATTTGTCCTTCCCAGGCAATTGAAGTCAGAGGATACTCTGATTTTGTTCCAATGGGAGCGTCTGTTGTTCCCATGATGGGTACCGAGGATATCATGTGGACCTGTAAATTCAGAAACGGAGTTGTTAAACGCTTTAAGTTCCCGATCAGAACCACTCCCGAAGGTGAAGCCAATTCTTATGATGACCTGAAAGGCAAAGACCTTTACTCAGGTCTTCTTTCTACCCAGGAAGCGGACGGTTATGTACTTGTAGCTCCAACAGAGCTTGCATAATTTATAGTCACCATTTACTTTGTTATTTTATATATAATTTTGGAGGTATATAATGGCATTACCTAACAAACCTGTTGGAGAGCTTAAAGCGACAAGAGACCCAAAGGTTGAAAAAAGAGACGTTGATGT
>JAHIVS010000692.1 GCA_018816605.1 Pseudomonadota bacterium | reverse complement strand
TATATGAATCGCCATCTACTCCGGTAGTAGGTGCACATGTTGGACCTGATGTTATCGGGATAGGTATCTTTATTACTGATAAGGATGATTTTAATATAATTGGAAGTAACGTATGAAGGAAAACGTTCAAGTCACCAGAAGCAAAGAGTGGATATATAATGCATTGATGTACTTACTTAAAAAAAATGCATTCAGAAAAGTTTCCATTGAAGATATCACAAAGAAGGCCGGGGTAGCGAGACCTACGTTCTATCGTAATTTTGAATCGAAAGAAGACATTTTGATTGATCAAGGTAGGAAGATTTATGAAAGATTGATGACTGATTTAGAATCTGGCATTGATGCAGGCGATGCCACATATAATTCAATAAAAAAGATGATTATAGTTTTTGATGAATACTCAGAATTATTTGAAGTGCTTATTAAAAATAATTTAGAATATCTTATCTTTCAGTCTTTTGAAGTTGAGATTTCAAGTTTATTAAAAAAAATATTTGATGTCGATAAAGAGGACAGGTATAAAGCAAAATTTCTTGAAGGTGCCCTTTTTTCAATACTAGTTGAGTGGATAAGAAACTCGAAAGCAGAATCTGTTGAAGAAATGACTAAAATTATATACAATCTTATTACGTTCAATAAGCAAAAATCATAAATTAGAGTGACAAATTAGTAAAATAGACAAATATAGATTACAAACCATCAAATAGTTTTTATGCATATTTTTAGAGTACTTGATAAATAATCACTATTTTATGCTGTAAATAAATAGTTTGATTTTTTTGAGAGGATGGTATTATGAAAAAAATAGGAATTTGTTTATCAGGTGGTGGAGCAAGAGGAGCTTACCAAATTGGAGCACTAAAAGCCCTTGAAGATTTGGGTATATTACAACAAACAATTGCTTTCTCTGGATCGTCAATTGGCGCAATCAACGCTACTTTTGCTGTAGCTAGTTCACTAGATGTAGCTAAAGAGATATGGTTTAATGTCCCTGAGGATCCACTGGGACATAACCCCTCAATAATTACGACGGTTAAAAATCAGCGACTAAGATTAATTGATAGTGGTCTATTTTCAATAAAAAAACTTAACGAGTTGTTGAACGAAAATATTGATTTTGAATTATTAAAAAGCAGCAATATTTTCATAGGAATTTCAGACACAGGCGATGCGGATAAGGGATTCATGGATTTGTTGAAATCTACCTTCAAACATTACGTCCAAAATGAATCACAAGTCCTGTATATCCCACTTAAAGAGTTTGATAAAACAATGCAAATTAGTACATTAGTTGCTTCGTGTTCGATACCAATTATATTTCCACCAGTTATCACAAATAGCAGAAAATATCGAGATGGCGGATATTTTGATAACACACCTGTTCAACCATTAATTGATTTTGGTTGTGATGAAATAATATGCATCACAATTTCTGCACTATCTTCTTTGCGTGCAATAAAGAAGAAGTATAAAAATATAAAAATTCATGAAATAAGAGCTACAAAAAGATTAGGTAAAGTTCTTGATTTTTCTTCTAGCCATTCAAGAAAAATATATGAGTTAGGTTATGATGATGTTGTAGACTATTTTCGTGATGAAAAAATCTGAATTAATTTGGATGAAATTTAACTTAAAGTAAAACATCAAAATATAGTCGTTAACAATTACAGGAGGTGAACATGGAAAAAAAACTAGTAATTGGCTTTTTTACAGATGTGTTTTTCCCGATGATCGATGGCGTAGTTAATGTTGTAGATAATTATGCAAAAACATTGTCTAAGACTGCTGAAGTGTATGTTATTGCACCTGATTACGGAAAAATTGAAAATATTAATTGTTTCCCATATAAGGTCATCAGAACAAAGTCGATCAAAATTCACAAATTAGATTATCGAATATCGTTTCCAGGCTTTGATGCATTTTTCCGTAAGAACATAAAAGACATAAAATTTGATATTGTTCATATACATAGTCCATTTGCTGTAGGTAATTATGGAATTAGTTACGCAAAGAAAAATAACATTCCAGTTGTTGCAACATTGCATAGCCAATATAAGAAAGATTTCTATGAGCATACCAAAAACAAATTTATCAGTGACATGGCGACAACTGAATTAATGAGAAGATTTAATAAATGTGACCGACTAATAGCAGTAAATGACGAAGTTGCAAAAGTGTTTTATGAATACGGGACAGAAAGAATGCCAAGCGTCCTACATAACGCAACGGATTTATTACCTTTGGCTGATGAACAACATTCTAATGATTTGAGAAAAAAACATCAAATTCAAATTGAACATAAAGTTCTATTATATGTCGGTCGTTTGGATAAAATTAAAAATATTGATTTTATAATTGACTCCCTGATTATTTTAAAAAAAAGAGATTTCAAGTTTAAAATGGTTTTTATTGGATCAGGACCATATGAAGAATTTATGAGAAAAAAAATTGATGAAAATGGACTGTATGAGAACACGATTTTTACAGGTCGAATTACAAACAGACTTGAACTGTCTGCATACTATAAATTGTCCGATCTCTTCTTACTACCATCACTATATGATTCTTCATCCCTTGTTCAAGTTGAAGCTGCTAGTCAACGTACACCCACATTGTTTCTTGAAAAAGCGGTAACAGCAAGTACAATTGTTGATGGCGTCAACGGATACATTTCGCACAACTCACATATAAAGTACGCAGAAAAGATAATCAGTATTTTTAATGATGAAAAAAGCCATGAGCAAATATGTGATAATGCATTTAGAGATCTATACTTGACATGGGATCAAATAGTCACAGAACTAATAATTCACTACCAAGAATTGATTGAAGATAGTCGAAAATAGTGTTGGACAGTGGAATACTGAGTAAGTAGTATTACCATGTATATTTATCAGCCATCAGGTGACCTATAAAGGTATCCGATGGCTTTTTTCCAAATTAGTGTCTTACGCAACATATTTAGCTTCAAAAAAAATTAGATAATAACGACCTTATAATTCATAATCTTATCGTACTTTTCGTTATGATAAGTACCTGTTGCTAAAGGTTTTAGTGCTTCAAAAGTATGTCGATTTTCTGAGAATTCTTTATCTGTATAATTCTTGGTTCCTGCTACACAGAAGACAATGTTTTCAGGTGTAACTGAGATGATCTTGTAGATGAATGAACGCAATGTATCACTATCAACTTCCTGGATGGGCTCTAGTAAATTGTTGAGTGTAGTTTCAATCTTTGCAAGTCTTGAACGTGTATCGTAGTTCGTTAAGTACTCACCTTCAAGCTTTCTAATCTCGGTTTTGTTATTGTGTAGCTGCAAGGTCAATGATTGGTATTTGCTGTTGAAATCCTCCTGGGAAAGATTAGGATTCTTCACTTGAACATCAATTAAGTTTGATATCATTCTTTCAAGCTCATCGCCTTGTGTTTGAAGCTT
>JAHIVS010000535.1 GCA_018816605.1 Pseudomonadota bacterium | reverse complement strand
TCGTGGTAGGGCTTTTTGCATTTATGTGTTCTAATTTTTGGATGCTCATCAATGGCTGGCATTACCCCTGCAAACAATTTACCAGGCGTTCCCTGTCAGGTGTACAACCTTATATGTCTGTATTTGACGGTCAATGGCGACAGGCCCAGCAAAATGATCCTCACTTAAGGTTTCAATGGCCAGGGTCTCAATGGAGACAGAACGAGCATCTTCAGGGCAATTGGCCTGGGGGGCCACAATGGTCAAAAATCTGGAGTGCAGATCCGGTATAATTTCAATGGCTGCAGAGTACAATGTGCCAACCGGAGTCTTTTCCACGGAAAGCGATTTGCCATGATAACGTTCTTCTCTTGAAACCGATTCATAGACCATTACAGGATCTTTAGAGTCTGCGCCTTCGATGATGATTTTCAGGTTCTGCGCGTGAAGGTGGTAGGTGCTCACAGAATGCAGTTTCGACGTCCCCAGGTTTTTTCCCAGATCCGCCTGCTCAAAGCAGATCGTGGCAATGCCTCTAACTTCATCCCTAAACACCACAAAAACCTGAATCATGGTATTGGTCTGACCTTCAGGCGTGATTCCTTTAAGGGTATGGGCCATAGGTGTCGTGACCTGGGCGCAAATTTCTCCGGCTTCCTCCATGACAAGGGTGACCGGCTGGGCTGCCTTAATAAAGGATTCTCCCTGGGGTGCTCCAATCCTTGCCGCACCTGCTTTAATACAAGAGTTGGGACCATAGGTCACCGCATTTAAAGTAAAGGTTCCATCACTGTGTTTTTTAAGACTTAAAATTGGATGAAAAAGCATATCCACACTCCTTTCTTGAACGTTGGGCCGAATGACCATAAATTCATTCTGGCAAAGAATGGGGGCGCGTAAATTTAGAGTTTGAAAAGAAAATCCTTCCAGAATGATGCGAATTAGATAAGCTTACCTTATCCATAACGATTCAAAAAATCAACACCATTTTTTATTTTTTGGTTCTGAAATTTTCTTGACAATATGAATAACACGTTATATTGAGTGAACACGTTCGCTTAACATAACGTGTTATTGAAAAGGGTGGAGATGGAACAACCAAAAGGAAACCGACGAGAAGTGCAGAAGGGTGAAACCCGTACCATGATTTTAGAAAGTGCCAGAAAACTTTTTGAAACCCAAGACTATGACAAAGTAACCATCCGAAATGTAGCCGCCCGGTCACGGATCGGCATTGGGACCATTTACAAGCATTTTCCCAACAAGCTGTCCATGCTGGCAGCAGCCTTTTCAGATGATTTGAAAAATCTGTACCAGGATGCCTTGACCACTGTGCCGGATAATCAATCCTTCCAGGCCACCTTTGTTCATATCTCAAAACAATTTTTCATCTTTTATACCACCCATTATTCCCTTTCCCGGGCCTATTTGAGTCATCTGTTTTTTTATGAACGAGAATGGCTGGATGAGATCAATGCCTTTGATGATGACTATGCCATGAAGATGGCCCAACTGATTCGGGAAGCCCAGAAAAAGGGAGAGATCAACCCTGCAAAAGACAGCCATATTCTGGCACTTGCTTTGATGTCCAATTATTTTTTTGTTCTGGTCAATTGCTTTGTACGTGACAAAATGACAGACCCTGATCAAATGGCCGCTTTGCTTGAAACCCTTGTTGAACAGACCCTTTTGTAATTAAGGAGTATCGTTATGGCTTCATTTGGCTTTATTGAACCTGATCTGGATTTTATTGCCCAAGTTAACTCAGACTCAGGCTTGAACCTTAAAAAATGTTACCAATGCGCCACCTGTTCCGTGGCCTGTACCCTGTCCCACAATGACCAGCCTTTTCCCAGAAAGGAGATGATCCATGCTTCCTGGGGATTGAAGGACAGGCTTATCGCAAACCCCGATATCTGGCTGTGCTACAATTGTGGGGATTGCTCCACGCTTTGCCCGCGGGATGCCAGGCCGGGTGATGTGCTGAATACTTTGAGAAAAATGTCCATCCGAGAATATTCAAAACCAGCTGTCATGCACCGGTTTCTCAATGACAGCCGGAAGCTGCCATGGCTTTTTATCATTCCGGCCCTGATCATCATCACCATGGGGCTGGTTACAGGCTTGATGAATCTGTCCCCTGGCGGGGAACGCATTGTTTTTGCCCATTTTTTTCCCGTGCTCCTGATCGAGATAATTTTTATTCCCCTGTCCCTGGGAGTGGCCCTGGTCTTTTTTTTAGGCGTCAGTAGATTTCTTAAGGATATGCAGGCTACCTATGAACGGCTGGGCAAGGCCGCCACCAGCCCCATTGATTTTAAACGGTTCCTGATCACCTTGATCACCCAGCTGCCCGCCATCATAAAACACGAACGGTTTTCCACCTGCTCCGAAAACAAAGGACGGAAAATTTCCCACATGATGGTGGCCTTTTCATTTACCAGCCTTGCTTTTGTGGCCGGTGCCTTTGTTTTTGCCCTCTATGTTCTTAACAGCCACGGCCCCTATGATCAGATCAATCCGGTGAAAATTCTGGCCAATGTATCAGGCATCGCTCTGGTTGCCGGCAGCCTGCTTCTGATCCGGGAACGAAGGGCAAACATAAGACAGACCAATGGATATTTTGACTGGTATCTGCTGGGCCTTGCCCTTTTCCTAGGAATCACAGGCATGCTTACCCAGATGCTCAGACTGGCAGATATCTCCTGGGCGGCTTATTCCATGTATTTTATCCATCTGCTCTTTGCGTTTAACCTGGTGGCCTTTCTGCCTTATACCAAGTTGGCCCATCTGGTTTACCGGACCGTTGCGATTGCCTTTTACCACTATGTAAAAAAGGAAGTCTCTAAATGAAAAATTTCAAGCAAAGACTCGCATTGGCAGGGATAATTTGTTTTGCTCTTGCATTATTTCAGGTGGTGATAGGCTTTTCTCCATCACTAAGTCTATATTTTGGTGCACCCGAAGCATTGGTCAAAAATATTGTTGCCCTTATTGTTGCAAGCCTTTTTATTGCAGGTGTCCTTGTTGTTTTTGGTTTATATGCTCTCTCTGGAGCAGGTTCTATTCGAAAATTACCGTTTTTGAAACAGGGACTTGTTGGGATAAGCTGTGTTTTTATCATCCGTGGTCTTTTGTTGCTGCCGGAATTTCTTGTTGTAGTTGGCGTTTTTCATGTTTCAATACCTGTTGCGCCACGGTTTATCCTTTTTTCACTTGGGTCTCTGTTCATTGGCATAATCTTCATAGCCGGTATTATTGATGGATGGAGTTCTCTTTCATAATATGTTTTGCTCTTTAGTGTCGATGGTGGTTATAAAATTGGCAATTTGGGAGAGTAGAACGTCTCCAGATTATTTTTCAAAAAGCCCTGACCATTCATCGAATTGGCAGGACTTTCGAGTTTCCGATGATTTCAGTTAAAAAAGCAAGGTCTTATCCTATAAAATTTCACATAACAGCAGATGGCGCCGGCATGCGGTTCTGTATTTAAACAAGGCAGCGGGCGGCAATGGGGGGATATTATATGTTGCGGCCGGCAGAACCGGCTCAATGAAAAATGGATGTTTTTTGTTGTGGGTTGCCGAGACCACGAACGCTGCTGCTCCGGCGGCTTCCTCCGGGGTCAGATACCCCTCTTCTCCGGTGGTTCGGATCAGTGCAGACAGGGGCAGAACAATTTTATATTTAATAGAATCGGTTAACAGGGAAAGGCTGTGGACCAGTTCTTCCTGGCTTAAAGCCATACCCGTCAAAGGTTCATACAATTGGGCCGGACCGCGCAGTCGAAATACCAGGTCATGGATCAGTTTTTCCTTTAAAATGGTTTCCAGGACAAGGCTGTTTCGTCCGTCCGTTTCCAATTGAATCATCAGCCCCGCCTCTTTGAGAAACCTCAGGAGACACAGAAACTCCCTGCCATCCGAGAGCGGTTTTGCCGAAAGGGTCAACCCGCTGATCCAGCCGTGGCTCAACTGACTTCTGGTGACGAACCCGTCAAGCCGGTCATCGGCCATAAGCGAGGCCAGGATGATGCCAACCCCCTGATAAATTTTTTGACCGGCAAACAAAATGGGAAATTCCACCCCCTCTTCCCCCCGGAAAATATCCGGCCGGTTTTCCCGGTAAAAAACCTTAAAGGCATCTTTTCCATTGGTTTTGATGTCCAGTTCTTCATGGGCAATCTGATGGGTGTCCATAAAGGATTTAATGATATTGCACCGGCTGCATCCGGTCGCCGTGAAAAGCTGAAACCTCATGGTGTTTTGTTCTCCTATTTGGCATGATCTGTGTCGGATATCACGCACAGGGCAGAGGAAGTCTGATAGGGCACCACTCCTTCGACCATCACTTCCGACCGAGGACCTTTGGGACTTGCCCCGGGGACCCTGAAACTTGTAACATCCAATGGGGGGATGGCAATCTGATGCGGCGCTTCCACCTGGGGGACATAATCATAAGGGTAGCGATAGGCCCGGTATACCATGTTCATTTTAAAGTGTTTGCCCCAATAGGGAGAGATATATTCCCATACCAGCTCATGATCTGCGGTCACCTCAATGATTCTGCCCCCGCTGCCTTCGGTGATCAGGGTGTTGCCGTTGGGCAGTCTCTGGGCGGAACTGATAAACGGGCTGTAAAACCGGTTGCTGTCCGTGGGGTGAACCAGTCCTGCCTCCTGGGGCGTAAACTGCCAGACAATTTTTAATGTCACAGGGTCAAATTCCAGGACCCGGGAATAATCGCGCAATACATTTTTGGTGCCGTTAAGGCTTCCCGGATGACAGGGGCCGTAACCGGCCCAGCCGCCGTTGTCATAGACCAGAATGTTGCCCTCCCCTGGCAGGCCCCTGGGGATCATGTGGGCATGGTGTTGACCAATGATCCACCCCAGACTCTTTTCCGGGGTATAATCATAGTAGGGGCCGATTTTCCACACCACCTTTCCGGTCTCTTTATCAATGATAAAAATCAAGTTGGTTTCCCGGCCGTCCACAATGATATTGTCCGGATGAAATCGGGCATCCCCTGCATCATGCCATTTATTAGGTCCCAGAAGGGACATGGCATTTAAATGCATCCAGTCGCCCATGCCGCCGCCGCAGGGCCGCATGTTCGGATCACGGGATAGAACGTTCTTTGCGTCTTCCCGGAACCCGAATTCGTCAAAATGTTCGCTGCAGACCCACTCCCACAGGATATCCCCCTCCCAGGAGACTTCATAGATGGTATCATCCAGCAGATTTTTGTCGCATATGGCAGGGCAGATAAGGTTTTTATGGCCCAGGATCAGGGTGTTTCCCTTGTCAATTGCCCCATCCATACCCGGCACATAATATCCCACGGGATTTCCCTGGCGCTGGTAATCATGGTGGGCCCGGGCCATCCACTGGGGATCTTCTCCCGGGTCTTCAATATATTCGTATTCGTTGAATTTCCACACCACATTGCCGTCCCAATCCACCTGGACCAGGTCCCGGTAATCCTGCATGCCGAATTTGGTGGATCTTTCCCCGGTATGCCCGAGGACATGACCGTCCCGGAGCAGTTTATTGGGAAACCCCTGCAATCCTTTCCAGAGCTTGGCTTCCCCGCCGTTCATATCAATCAAAAGTGCGCCCAGCTCCTTGGCCGGGAGAAGGGGATAGCCGTTAAAACATTTTTCAGGAAGATACAGGGTGGTTCCGGTCGGATATATACTGGGATAGGTCATTTAAATACTCCTTTTAAAATCTCAAATTATACTATTTTCTTTTTTGCTTTCCTGGCATCCAGGACAAAGGGGACAATGATGATCAGACAGGTTAAGACGATCAGAAAAAGGCTGATGGGCCGTTGGAATACAATCCAGAGACTGCCGTCGCCAAGGCTTAAGGTTTGCCTCAGCCGGTTTTCCATGATTTCACCCAGAACCACTCCCATAACAAGATTGACAATGGGCCATTTCATTCGCAGCAGGGCATAGCCGAGAACCCCCATGGCAATGGCAACCCCGGCATCAAACAACCGCGTATTGACGGCGTAAATCCCCACCACTGAAATAACCATTATCACCACTGCCAGTAATCGGCCCGGCACTTTTACAATCATGGCAAATGGCCGCAGCCAGACAATCAGCATGACAAATGCGGCAATATTGATGAACAGCATGGAGATATAAAGGGTGGAAATCAGAACCGGCTCTTTGATAAGGAGCAGGGGCCCCGGGTATATGCCGTTAATGGTAAAAACGCCCAGGAGCACCGCACTCAATGCATCTCCCGGAATACCCAGGGTGAGAAGCGGAATCATGGCCCCGGCCGGCACGGCATTGTTCCCGGCTTCTGCTGCCAGGCATCCTTCGGGGGTTCCTTTTCCAAAAAGCGATTTGTCCTTTGACAGCCGTTTGGCCACATCATAGGAGAGAAATGAGGCCAGGATGGAACCCGTACCGGGTAAAAGCCCCACAAAAGTACCGATGACACTGGAGCGTATCAGGGTTTTCCAATATTTCAACACCTTCCAGAGTTTGGAAAAATCAAGGGATGAGCGACTCAATTGAATGTCATGGGTTTTCATGATCTCCTGTTCCACCAGGATCAGGGTCTGGCCGATACCGAAGAGCCCGAGACAAATGGGAACGATATCCAGACCGTTCTGCATGGAAAGGGTTCCAAAGCAGAACCGCTGGCTTAAGGTGGTGCCGTCAATGCCCACGGTTGAAAAAAAGAACCCCAACCCCAACAGCATAATGCCCCGTCCCAACTGGGCCCGGAAAGCCATGACCACCAACACGACCCCGAACACGGCCACGGCAAAATATTCGGGCGGTCCAAAACTGGCCGCCACATGGGCCAGGACAGGGGCCAGAAAAATCAGGATCAGAACACTGATTATCCCACCGCCAAAAGATCCCAGCAATGCCGCGGAAAGCGCAATTTGTGCTTCGCCCCTCTGGGTCAGGGGATAGCCGTCAAAACTGGTCACCAGGGAAGAGGGCACCCCGGGTGTCCGCAGGAGGATCGCCGGGATTCCGCCGCCATAGTATCCCCCGCAAAACACGCCCAAAAGAAGGGAGAGGGCTACATTCGGCGGGAAGGCAAAGCTGAAGGGCAACAATACCACCATCCCGACCATGGGACCCAGGCCCGGCAGAATCCCCACAATGATTCCCACAAGGGTGCCGGAAAACAATGCAGCCAGATTGGAAAGAGAGGTGGCAGCCCAGAAACCGGCCAGTAAATTTTCAACCATGGTTTACTCCTGAAATATCCCCATGATGAGCGGTTCAGGGAACCATACATCCAGGAATATTTTGAAAATAAAAAATAGAATCAAGGTGATAAGTAACGGAATCAGGGTGATTTTTAAAGGGGAGTCCTGTTTTACAAACTTCAAGGCAATGACCAGGAACAGCCAGGTGGAAACTTCCAGCCCGATCACCATAAGGCCTGCCAGGTAGACGATCAACAGTCCCAGGATGACCATGCTTTTTAAGGATTTCCCCTGTCCGTCCAGATACCAGGATGCATTCAGTGAAGGCTTGCACAACCGCCACATGGACGGCAAAGAACCCGCCAGGATCAAACCAAAGAGAATCAACGGGAATATCAACGGACCCTTGTAAAAGGGGTCGGGGCCGGAGGTGTCCACCTGCCAAGGACAAGAGATCAGCATGGACGCGGCAAACACCCCCAGCAAAGACCCCAAAAGGTCATGAACCCGGCTTGAAGAAAACGCTTTGTCAGACATGATCCTCCTTGTGGATCTATTGAATGATCTTCAGATCCTTCATGATCGTACCAAAATTTTTAAGTTCGCTGTCCATCTGCTTTCTGGCCTTTTCCGGACCCGTGGGGTGTGGAATCACCCCGACGTTTTTGATCACTTCCTGGATTTTGGGCATGGCCATGACCTTGAAAAAGGTATCACTGAGCCGTGTGACGATCTCATCGGGTGTGGCAGCCGGAACAAAGGCACCGAACCATATGGAATAGGCGTCCCCGAATCCGTCTTCGGCCACGGTATGTACATCGGGATACTGGTCAAGGCGCTGGGGCAGCATGCAGGCCAGGATTTTCATTTTCCCGGCTTCCACATAATCTTTGATCCCCGGGGTTGAAAAGGTTATCACGTCCGCATCTCCTTTGATGATCAGCAGGGGATTCAACTCTTTATATGCGGTTTCTTTCCATGCAAACCCACCGATTTTGGCGGCATTCATGGCAATTAAGGTGGGGACGGCACCCAATCCCCAATGTGCCAGTTTTAAATCATGGGTTTTCCCATAGGCGGATAGTTCCGTTAAATTATTATAGGGCGCATCTGCCCGGCAGGCCAGTGTAAAGGGAGAAGACCAGACAAGACCCAGGGGTCGCAGATCCTGGTTTTTATAAGGGGTCTTGCCCCTGAGAACCTGGGTGATCATGGGGCCGATGGATATCAACCCCATGGTATATCCGTCGGGATGGCTGTTTTTAAGTTCGTTGGTCGCCAACACCGCCCCTCCGCCGGGTTTGTTCACCACCTTCACAGGCACACCCAGTTCTGCAGACATGAGCGGTGCCATGGACGTGGCAACCATTGTGGAGGGATCATTGCCAGCCGGCCAGGGGATAATGATCTGTATGGGTTTTTTCGGCCATGCGGCAAACGATATTCCCGGAACAACCAGGGTCAAAACAAGGGCACTGAACATAAGACGGATGATGATTTTTTTCATTGCAATTCTCCTTATATATAGTTTTTGCTTAATGGGTCCCATTCATTTTTTTCCCTCTTTTTCTCGGATGATCTCTTCCAGGGTATCAAAATGTTGTTCCATCACCTGCTCAGCTCTTTTTCCATCCCGTTGTCGAATGCAGTCAAGAAACAATTGATTGTAGTGAAGGTCTTTTTGAGCTGTTTTTAAATCAGGGGTTTTGGCCAGCACCTGTTGAAACACACTGACCAGCGCTTCCATCAGACTGCTGATGAATGGATTGTGACAGGCATCGGCAATCAGGCGATGAAATCCGATGGCTTTTGTCTGATCCGGATGGCCTTCATTAATGGATGCTTCAATATCATGGATACACAGTTCCATGGCGGCCAGATCTTTCGTGGTCCGTCTTTTCGCAGCAAGCTTTGCAAGCCCGGGTTCAAGAATCCGTCTGAATTCGGCCAGATCCCTGGCGCTGATGCCGCCAAACAGATAGGAGTTAATGACCACATCCACCATCTTTTCAGAACCGGGCTCGGCAATAAAGCTGCCGCCGAATACCCCCCTTTTTTTTTGAATCAGTCCTTCTGATTCCATTTCCCGCAATGCTTCCCGGGCAGAAACCTTGCTCACATTATATTTCTGGGCGATTTCAATTTCAGGGGGAAATTTGTCTCCAGGTTTGAAATGTCCGTCCAGAATGGATTGCTTTAATATGGATTTAATCTGGTCTGATATTCGTTCTTTACGAATTATCCCATCCTGGAGTGCGTTTTCCATCTCTCTCCTCTGGCGCAACTAAAAGTTAGTTCTTTTAAAGTTAGTTCTTTTAAAATTCACCATTCCAGATAAGTAATTCTTTGTCAAGTCCTTTGAAAAAAATTATCACGGATGCTTCAGGGGATAATTGGGTTTGACTTGTACCCCCATGTCAAGGCAGTTTTTTGCTGAATAATGACAATGATTTTCGGTATACCAGGGGGGTCATGCCATAATATTTTTTGAACTGGCGACCGAAATAGGTGTTGGAGTTGAAGCCGCACACCTTGCTGACCTGGGCAATGGAGAGACTCTTATCTCGTAGAATATCTTTTGCTTTTTCCAGCTTTACCTTCACAATATATTCGGTAAAACTCAGCCCGGTAAACTGATGAAAGAGGGCATTGAGATAATCCTGGTTCAAGCCCAATTCCCCGGCAACAATTTTTCTGTTTATTCCAAACTGAAAGTGTTTGCCCACATAGGATTTCACCCTTATAAATGTTCCATGGGATCCTGATGGCAGATTGTGTTTTTTAATAATTTCATCAATATGAGTCCATATCAGCCGGGCATATTGCTGCAACAATTTTTCACTGCCTGAGAATTCAACAGCCTGTTTAAACAGGATATGAAGCTCCTCTTTTACATAGCGGATGGGTGTCATGGACCGATGTCTGTGGCGGCAAAGATGATCATTGGTAAAGAGATCCATTGACTGCTCCCGCAAAAGCACGCCACATGTTTCATAGGGCTTTTGGTTAATACTTCTGACCCAGGCCCCTGGTACAATAATCATAGCTTCCCCAGGTGATAGTCCTATAATCGCCGGCTGCCCCTCTTTCATCACGGTAAATTCAGCATTGCCAGAGTAGCAAATGACTATTCTGTAAAAGGGATAACTGAAAAGGATCTGATCACCATAGGATTTTGAAGCTTCGGACAACATCAATACCCTGGAAAAATATTGGGCAGATGCGATCTCATGCACTATCTTTGACCCATTGCATTCTTTTATTGAACGATTAGCCATGATATGTATGAAAAATTCTAATCCCTCCGATTTTATTAAAAACAATAAGTGCCAATGATATATATGAAAATTTCATAAAAAGCAAGGCTTTCATTTGCTTTAAAAAAGAATGTTTTTGCTAATTTTTTAATTATAAAAATAGTTAATTATGGCTAATGCTATATTAAATGCAGGCGTGAAATCAATCGGTTTCACTTATCGAATTACTGCACATGATATATATGACATATTATGAAATATTCATTTCTATTTAACGATAATTTAAAAATGATTTGTATGAAATCATGAATTGTGACCGTATTTTTATCTATTTTTATGGTATGTTGATTCAACTCGCAAACAATTGATTTTGTAAAGAGTTGGAGATCAAGATTCTGCCTTAAACCAAAAGCTGCAAAAAAAGGGCAGGCAATCAACCAGTATGATTTGGAAGGTGATAGTGCATCACAAAAAATTAGTAAATATGATTGGCAATACGCCTTAACTGCTACCAGGGAAAAAGTTTTGGTATCATTTAGTGGGTTAAGGCAGGTTGAATAGAGGTTTGACAATTGTGTATATTGAATTTTTAAGGAGGTTTCTATGGTTGCAGCAAAAAAAAAGAAAATTGGACTGGCAAACAAGATTTTCATCGGTATGGCTATCGGGCTGATCATCGGGTTTATCGCTCCGGAATTTGGGATATCCCTTCAACCCATTGGCATGGTTTTCATGAAGCTGTTGAAAATGGCAGTTGTCCCTCTTATTTTTGCCAATGTGGTTTATGGTATCGGTCAGATGGATGATGCACGCAATTTCGGAAAAGCCGGAAGCAAATTGATGATATATTATACAGTTTCCACATTTATTGCAGCCATGATTGGTGCTTTTGTGGGACAATTGTTCAGCCCGGGAACAGGTATTGTGCTTGAAACGGCAGCTGATGCACCAAAAGCTCAGGCCATGTCAGGTTTCTGGGATACCCTGTCTTCGTTCATCCCGGGTAATATTTTCAGTGCCATGGCAGAAGGATCTTTGCCCCAGGTCATATTGTTTTCAATTTTTACCGGTATTGCCATCCTGCTGATTGGGGGAAACACAAAGACACGACTGATCGGTGCTTTCCATGACCTTTCGACTTTGATGCTCAAAATCATCATGATGGTAATGGAATTGGCCCCCTATGGAATTGCCGCCCTCATGGCCTGGACCGCCGGGAAGTTCGGGGCTGATATTTTTGGTCCGTTTGCTCGTTTTTTCGCCAGTGTCTATGCGGCGCTCATTCTTCAGGTTGTCTGTGTATACATGGGCGTGATTTTTTGTTTTGTCCGGCTTAATCCCTTTACTTTTCTCAAAAAAGTCAAGCCAGTATGGCTCACGGCATTTACACTTTGCAGCAGTGCCGCAACCATACCTGTTACATTGAGGGTGGCTGAAGAAGACCTGGGCCTGCCCAGCAATATAACCAATTTCTCCATTCCCCTGGGCGCAACCATGAATATGGACGGCAATGCCATCTGGTTTGGAATCATGGGGGTATTTGCCGCACAGATTGTCGGCATGGAGGTCACCTTTGGTACCATTTTACAATTTTCATTCATGGGCCTTCTTCTGACACTGGGAAGCCCTGGCATACCGGGCGGAATCTTTGTCTCGACAACCATATTCCTTTCTTCCTTTGGTCTGCCCATAGAGGCCGGTGCAATGATGATCGGGATATTCCGAATCCTGGATATGGGGATTACCGCCACCAACGTGGTGGGTGATATTGTAGGTGCCACACTGGTATCAAAATCAGAAAAACTATTTGATGGCAAGACATCAAAATGCTGGCAAAAATAATGTGTATTTACAGCCATTATTTTACAAATTATTACGATGCAGTAACAGGAGAAATGTATGAAATATTCAAACTCAATGCTTGATTTAATCGGAAACACCCCTCTGGTAAGACTTAACAAACTTTCAGACAATGCAACGCTGCTTGCCAAGTGTGAATTCATGAATCCCTTTAGCGTCAAGGACCGGCCCATGCTGAATATCATCAGCGAGGCTGAAAGGACCGGCAAAATCAAACCGGGCGATACCTTGATCGAAATGACCAGCGGCAATACCGGTATGGCCCTGGCCTATATATCTGCCCTTAAGGGGTATCGGCTTATCCTCTGCATGTCGGCCATCCAGAGCATTGAAAGGCGTAAAATAATGAAGGCCCTTGGGGCCGAACTTGAGTTGACTGACGCCTCCCTTGGTACCAAAGGTGCTAAGGTACGGATGAATGAAATAAGAGAACAACATCCCGAGTACTTTTATGTGGGCCAGCACATTAATATGAACAATCCCCAGGCCCATTACAAAACCACGGGCCCTGAGTTGTGGAAAGACACGGAAGGAACCATTGATATCCTGATTGCAGGCCTCGGTACCGGCGGCACGATCTGCGGGGCCGGGAAATATCTCAAGGAACAGAATCCCAAGGTTCAGCTCATGGCCATTGAGCCTGAAAGCGCTCCATTCATTTCCAAAGGCATCTTTAAACCCCATCGCATGATGGGTACCGCTCCGGGTTTTGTGCCTGAAACTCTGGATCGGGACATTATCGATGAGATCCTGCTGGTAAAAGAGGAAGATGCGTTTGCAATGTGCAGACAGCTTGCCAGAACAGAAGGTATTCTGGTCGGTATCACTTCCGGGGCCGTGGCCTGTGTATTGGAAAGACTTGGCAATATGCCGGAAAACAAGGGCAAAACTCTGGTTGGTATATTTGCCGATTCAGGCGAGAGATATCTGAGTGTTGAAGACCTGTTTGATGCATAAAAAACAGATGTAAACACCCACCTGTTTTTTATCAAAAATTGTTAAAACCCTGTTCAACCCGCCACACCATTGGGGCTGTGCCGGGTTGAACATCACATCGGCAGGAGGCAAAATGGAACAGACCCATTTGCTTTTAGAGCAATTAAATCAGGACATAAACCAACTTAAAGCCCAGGGCCTGTACAAGCAGGAACGAATAATCGTTTCCCAGCAAAAGGCGGATATTGGCTTGGAAAACAATGACCAGGTCCTTAATTTTTGTGCCAACAATTACCTGGGCCTTGCCAACCATCCCGAACTCATAAAAGCCGCCCAAAAAGGGGGGGATCAATATGGATTCGGCATGGCCTCGGTCCGGTTTATCTGCGGGACCCAGGATCTGCATAAAAATTTAGAGGCCAAAATCAGTGATTTCCTCGGCATGGAAGATACTATTTTATACGCTTCCTGTTTTGATGCCAATGGCGGTCTTTTTGAGGCCATACTGGGATCAGAGGATGCTGTAATAAGCGATGAACTGAATCATGCCAGCATCATTGACGGTATCAGGCTGTGCCGTGCAAAACGGTTTCGATATAAAAACAATGACATGGATGATCTGGAATCCCAGCTCAAGGCATCAAAAAACTGCCGTCACAGATTGATTGCCACGGACGGAGTCTTCTCAATGGACGGCACCATTGCAAAACTTGCAGACATCTGTGATCTTGCAGAAAAATACAATGCCCTTGTCATGGTGGATGATTCCCATGCGGTTGGATTCATGGGGGAAAACGGCCGGGGAACGCCTGAATATTGCGGGGTAGAGGGAAGGGTGGACATTCTTACCGGCACCCTTGGAAAGGCACTTGGCGGAGCTTCAGGCGGATATACCGCAGCAGGTCACAATATAATAGAATGGCTGCGCCAGCGATCCCGGCCCTACCTTTTTTCAAACACGCTGGCTCCTATGATCGCAGCCGCTTCCATCAAGGTTCTGGACATGATCCAGGCAGGTGATCCATTACGCAAAAAGCTTGAAGCAAACAAAGACTATTTCAGAACAAAAATGACACAATTGGGTTTTTCCCTTGTGCCCGGAGACCATCCAATTATACCGATCATGCTGGGAGATGCTAAATTGGCAACCCATATGGCAACCAGAATGCTTGATCTTGGCGTTTATGTTGTGGGGTTCAGCTATCCTGTTGTTCCCATGGGCAAGGCCCGCATCCGTACCCAGATCTCTGCAGCCCATGAACCAGAACATCTGGATTTTGCAATATCGGCCTTTGAGCAAACAGGTAAAGAGCTGGGAGTCATATAGAATTTTTTTACAGAAACGAGGAAAAATGAAAGCACTTGTCAAAGCAGAACCCAAAAAAGGCCTATCTATTCAGGATGTTCCCAAGCCTGAATGCGGACCGGACGATGTTCTTGTCCAGATTTTGAAAACTGCAATTTGCGGAACAGATCTGCACATATACAATTGGGATGAGTGGTCCCGGAAAACCATTAAAACACCCATGGTCATCGGCCATGAATTTGTGGGAAAAATCATTGAAACAGGCAGGAATGTCAAAAATTTTACCCTGGGCCAAAGAATTTCAGGAGAAGGCCATTTAACCTGCGGTTCCTGCAGAAACTGCAGGGCCGGCAAACGCCATCTGTGCAAAAACACAAGCGGCCTGGGAGTCAACCGCCCAGGGTGCTTTGCCCAATATCTGGCCCTGCCGGCAGTAAACGCCTATCTTGTACCGGATAATATCAGCGATGACCTGGCCTGCATCCTTGATCCCCTTGGCAATGCCGCCCACACGGCTCTTTCCTTTGATCTTGCAGGAGAAGATGTGTTGATCACAGGAGCCGGCCCCATCGGCATGATGGCGGCTGCCCTGGCCAGAAAAATCGGTGCCCGCCATGTTGTTATAACGGATGTGAATCCCTATCGCCTTGAGCTGGCCAAGAAACTTGGTGCCACAAGGACGGTCAATATATCCACGGAAAACCTCGGGCAGGTTCAGCAGGAACTGGGGATGAAGGAGGGTTTTGACATCGGCCTGGAGATGTCAGGTATCCCATCGGCCCTTGACCAGATGATAGACAACATGAATCATGGCGGCAAAATTGCACTATTGGGAATTTTTGCCCAAAAACCTGTTCTGAATACAGATCAGGTTATTTTCAAAAGTCTTTCCTTAAAAGGGATTTACGGCAGAGAAGTGTTTGAGACCTGGTATAAGATGATCAGCCTGCTCCAGTCCGGCCTTGATATCGATCCTGTGATTACCCACAGGTTTTTTGTGGACGACTATCTTAAAGGTTTTGAAGCAATGAACCGCGGCGCAGCCGGCAAGGTTGTTTTAGAATGGGGTTGAACAAAAAAATTTGATCAAGGCTTAGATCCCTTTTCTTGACAAAGACCAAGGCTTGTCTTAAATAGTATCCCATATTTTGGGGCCGCGGCATTTTCCCCACGGCCCTTTTGATGAACCGGGAACATGCACAATGGTGGAGATAAAAGCCTGTGGATATTGACATAATACTCAACCGAGCAGATTGGCAAATCCTTTTGTTTGCAGATTTTATTCTGGATAAATACCGGGATCTAAAGGAGAGTGATCCTGAATCGGCCCGTAAAATTGAAACCCGGGTATTTACCAGATCCTTTTTACTGAACATTCTGGACAACGGGGATATGTTTATGCGTTCGCTTATGTTCGCACAGGTGCCTCCCTCATTTTTTGTCCCGGTGATGGATGAACTTTCCGATCGTTATGAAAACGGGTCTATTTCAGACTACGGTGAAAAATTAGACGCCATTATCAAGGCCAATGCACCTGACGTGTTTCTTCGTACCCTGAAACAAAAAATTCAACAGCAGATCGACCAAGCGCCTGTCACGATCAATACCTTTTATTGGCAGAACCATTTTGAATTTCTTCCCCGGGCGTTGTGCCGTGAATACTTTGAAAAGACCCATGCCCTTTTGCTCAGAGCACCGGATTCCCTGGCAGAATCCCCCCATTTCCATGCGGTTTTGTCCAACCAGGCATCCATCGCTCTCCTGCTGGACCGTCCCGAAGCGGTTCCGATGGCCAAAACTTACCTGGAACACCTGGTTCAGGCCTATGCTACCGAGGATTTCAATTACTACGATGTCTGCCTTCTCTTTCGGCATGTATTGACCCTGGAGCGGTTTTTGACCGGATATCCGTTTGAACTGAATCTGTTTTTTGACCTGGAAAACAATGAAAATACCTCTGCCCCAAAGCTTTTAGATTCTCTCTACCCGGCCGCCTGGAGCGGTGGCCGGTTGTTTGACCTTTATAATACCCTTATCCGGTCAGAAAATTTATCTGAAAATTCCATGATCCCGGCGCTTCTGTCCAGCATTAATGAACCGCTTTTGACCAGCATCATCCGGACATTGATCCAGGACAAGGCATTGATGCTGCTTTTGGAATCACATCACCTGCACCATGCTATTTTGGCTGTTTTCGCATCCATCGTCTGGCAATTTCATCGAAAAGAGGAAATTGAGTCGGCCCGGTTTTCCGATGCCAATGTACTGGAATTTATCACCATAGATTCCAAGGATATTCCTTGTATGGCCCAGATCAAAACCTATCTTTCAGGAATCCCTCCCCAAAGCAGAGTTTCCCTTTTGTGCGCAGCTCTGGAGAAAGGCATGGGCGATCTGGAACGGGTGGGAGATGGAGAATTTGTCATTGAAAACGCAATGGAACTCATGGCGCATTTCAGAGATCCAGCCTTTGTTCCGGGGCTTGCCAATGTGTTTTTATATGATTTTGACGAGGATGCCGACTGGCTCATTAAAAAGACGATCCTGGCCCTGTCCTGCTTCAAAGATGAGGCCATTGATTGCCTGGATTCAAAGGTGGGCAAGGAGATACCAGAATTCAGGTTACTGGATATGCTGGACATAATCCGGAAGATCGGAACCCCCCGGGCTGAAGACTTTCTGATCAAACACTTTGACTGTTTTCTCCGTTCTTTTCGGGCAGACACCCTGGCAACATGCCAAAACCTGGTCAGTCAGAAGGCCCTGGCCCTTCTGGGCCATAAGGTCGGTAAAAATCAAAAGGGTATTGACGAACTTTATGTGATTGTCACCACCCTTAGGGGAAAAGCCGATGGGAAAACCCAGGAGATACTGGATTCCCTTGCTTCTCCTGGGGAAAGTCTTAATGGGGCCATGGATATCCTGAAATCCGGTATTGCCCGATCCGTTCTGACCCTGGCATTGGAATGCAGCTCTTGCGGTGATATCAATGACTATGAATGCAGCAACATTATTACATCCCCCCAGGGAGACGCCTATGTTGCACAGGAGCTGACCTGCATCTCCTGCAACAGGATCAGCGAGTTTAATATCGCCCCCATGGGGCAGATGGCTGTCACTGCCGAATTGTTGCGCCTGACCACCCTGAAAAGCCCGGATGAAACCAAAGAGACCCCCTTTACCGGAGCCGTTCGGTTTTTAAACGCGTCAATCCTGGGGAAACAGATCTCCCTGGCCCAGGGCATTGCACTGTACAAGGAAAAGATCCGAAAAAACCCGAAAAAACCTGATTTGTATATCGGCCTTGGCAATGTTTATAAATCGCTAAATCAATATACATTTGCCGAAGAACAATACCAAAAGGCCATCGAGCAAGGTCCATTCTATATTGAAGCCCAGTTGTCCCTGGCAGAGATAGCAGAAGAGAAAGGGGATTTTAATGCTGCTTTGGACTGGCTGGAAAAGGGTCGTCCCTACCTGAAACGTCCCGTGATCTGCAAGGACATCCAGGTCACGGCAGAACAGATTCTGGAGGCCTATGTCTCCTTTCATTTCGATTTGCTGGAGCGGACAGGCAGGCAAATTCCCTCCCTTTTACCCTCTGGATACATGGGGGTTGGGAAACAAATGAAAAGAATCGGGCGGAACGAAAAATGTCCCTGCGGCAGCAATAAAAAATACAAAAAATGCTGCATGAAAGGACAATGATTCATTTAAAAGGTCCGCACTGAAAATGAAATTCATGATTCTGCGCATCTTAATTATTGCCTGCTTTGTCCGGGCTGCTCTACTGGTTCAGTTCCCAGGCCTTCTCCTTCCCCATGTCCGTCTGGGTCTGTCTTGTGCCGTTAGGCCTTTCCCTGTACCGGTCGGAGGCCAAACACGGTCTGGTAAGCGGCTTTGTGTGCGGTTTCTGCTTCTGGTTTTCCGCTGTATGGTGGCTCAAGATCAACCTGGTGGGGCTGGTGGGGCTTCCCCCCTGGCAGGCCTGGGGCTGGACAGTCATTTTCTGCGCTTACCATGCCGTGCTGAAGTTCAGCCGCCAGGCCGCCCTGAACTATCCGAAAGCCGAGCTGATGGCTTTCCCGGAACTCCCCTGCGGCTATTCCTGTACTGCCGATGAGGCTGGCAAAGATATGCCGCTCCTTGTAAAGGATACGGGCATGGCTGTCATGATCTCCTGTGCCGCCGTGGCTGATCCGAAAGGACCCTTCTACTACAATAGTGTGGTCTTTATGGATAAACGCGGCCTAAAGGGCGAGACCTACCACAAGAACATCCTGGTGCCGTTTGGCGAGTATATCCCCCTGGAACGGCATTTTCCTTTTTTGCGTCGGCTCTTTCCGGGGGTGATGCCGTTTGTCCCGGGTGAAAAGGCGGTGCTGTATGACCTGGGCAAAGGGAGGCAGGGGATTCCGTCACTCTGTTATGAGGCGATTTTTTCGGGGTATGATCAGCGTCAGTTATAATTCCCGCCTAACGACAATTAAAATTCCCGAAATGTAAAACCTTAAAAAAATGGTACGACTATCCAAATCACACTCAAAAGGAGAAATCTGGATGGTAACGGACCAGCAAGTGAGGAGGTT
>JAHIVS010000534.1 GCA_018816605.1 Pseudomonadota bacterium | reverse complement strand
CGGTTTCTAACCAGTGTGCTCACCGATGAAAAAATCGGTCCCAAGATGGGCAGGGCCGGCATTATCATTAAATTTATCTATGCAGACCCGGATTGTGAAATTATCATTGATTTGAAAAACACACCTGAAAAACCCGGCTTTTACGGGGCTTTTTACCTGGGAGAAACAACCATAAAAGAAGATGTGTGGTCCAAACAGTCGGCAGACCATTCCCACAGGTTCTGGCACGGGTTTGAGAACCCCATTGCCGCCGTGGCAAAGGGCAAGGTAAAGCAGGGCGGGAAAATTACGGCCATGCTTAAATTGCTGCCCGTTGTCAGGCCCACCTTCAGACGATTCCCTGAAATTCTGCACGAACTTGGGTACGATGACCTGATTGTGACTAAAAAGTAAAAAAGGATCCATCTCGGAGGAAATTGTGAACGCCAATACCGGAAAAATTATCCGCATCGACTTGTCGTGTCATTCCATTGAAATACTGGAACTTCCCAAAGCCTATTATGAAAGCTATGTGGGCGGCAGCGGACTTGCCGCCAAGCTCTTCTGGGAAACAGCGGATTTTGATGCCCCACCGCTGTCCCCGGAAGCCATGCTGATGTTCATGAACGGTCCCTTTGCCGGGCTGAGGTTGTCCGGTACCAGCCGGTTTTGTGCGGCCGGACGGTCTCCTTTAACCAATGGGTTTTCAGATTCCTCCTGCGGGGGATATTTTGCCCCGGAATTAAGATATGCCGGGTTTGACGGGATTATGATAGTCGGCAAATCAAAGACCCCTGTCTTCCTTCTCATCGAAGACGATAAGATTCGTCTTATGGATGCGGCTGCCTATTGGGGAAAGGGCATAGAAGATGTCACAAGGGCCCTGAAAGAGCGGTTCGACAAAAAATACAGAGTCCTAGTCATCGGGCCTGCCGGAGAAAATCAGGTTTTTTATGCCAATATCATGCATGAAAATCATCACAGCTTCGGTCGTACCGGTTTCGGGGCGGTCATGGGGTCTAAAAATCTCAAGGCAGTCGTGGTAAGGGCCTCTGAAAAAAAGATGCACCTTTCTGACCCCAAAAAATTTGAAAAACTGAGAAGCGAGATCAATCCCAGAATCCCAAAAGGCATGATTTCTGAAGTGCTTCGGGAATTTGGAACGGCCGGAAGCCTTGAAAGCCATGTGTATGCCGGCAATGTTCCCATCAAAAACTGGACCTCCAATTTCTGGGAGGAAATGGCGGAAGCGCTAACCGGAACAACCCTCAGCGAGACCTATTTCAAGGGCAGATCTTCCTGCGCCTATTGTTCCATCGCCTGTAAGAAACTCATTGAAATTGAGCAGGGCCCCTTTGCCCTTTCCAAGGGACCCGGGCCCGAATATGAGACCATTGTTTCCTTTGGCAGCCTTCTGGGGTCCATGGATCTTGCAGCGGCCTGCAAGGCGGGACGGGTCTGTAATGATCTGGGGGTTGATACCATTTCAGCCGGCGCAACCATTGCCTGGGCCATGGAAGCCTATGCAAAAGGGGATCTCACCCTTAGGGACACGGGCAATATTGCTCTTGGATGGGCAGACATGGAAACCGTCATAGACAGTGTATTGCCGGCAATCGCCATGAAAAAAGGTGCGCTTGGCAGCCTGCTGGGCCTTGGCAGTGCGGCAGCGGCCAGAAAAATCGGGAAAAAGTCCCTGGATTACACGGCTCATAGCAAAGGCCTGGAAGCCCCCATGCATGATCCCCGGGGGGGTGGCCACGGCAAGGCCCTGGCCTATGCCCTAAGTCCCCGGGGGGCATGTCACCTGTCTTCGATCATGCATTTTATTGAATCCGGTGCCTGTTACTATCCTGAGATTGGGTTTGATTATGAACTGGAGCCCATGACCGATGAGAACAAGGCAAAGGTGGCTGTGTTTGCGATTGAAATGGGAAATATCGAAAACAGTGCCTGTTTCTGCCAGTTTGCCGACCGGCAGATCACCCTGCCCGAATGGGTCGATCTGTTCAATTGTGTTGTCGGGTATGACTGGAAAATAAACGACCTGTTGGGTGCCGGCAGACGGATTTTTTATCTGAAACGGCTTTTAAACTACAGGTTCGGCTTTCGGGCATCAGACGACATCCTGACCCCGCGAATGCTGGAACCGGCCCGTGATGGAGAGCCCAAGGGGATACAAATGAATTTTTCAGGTATGAAAGCCGATTTTTACACGCGGATGGGATTTGATAGGACAAGGGGTATTCCCACAGGCGAAATACTTGAAAAATTTGACATGGCAAAGGAGTCGGCCGTTGTGTGGTAACTCAACTTTAGGCGTTGGCAGATATGTGACGTGGGGTCCTTCAACGCCGATGTCCGAAAGTTGAGGCCCCAAGCGCAACATCGCCGGCAAAGCAACTACAGGAGGGTAACAGATGACATCAGCGCTTTTTATGCAATTGGTTCAGGAAGTCGGTATTCTCGGTGGGCTTTTGGTCGTGGGGTTTTTTTTGAGGGCAAAAATAAAATTTTTCCAGAATTTATTTTTGCCGGCCTCTGTCATCGGTGGGTTTCTCGGACTTTTACTCGGCCCTATTTTACTGAAAAATTATGCAGTCTTACCCATACCCGAATCCTTCCTAAGGGATTTTTCCCTGATCCCCGGGATATTAATTCTGCCCATTATTGCATCGGTTCCCCTGGGATTGGGACTGGGGGTGCAGGAGGGTCCCATTGCCGGCAAGAAAAAAAATCATGTGGTGCCCATGTTTTTATTGGGGACAGGATGTGCCTTTGGGCTCTTTGCCCTGGGGTTTGCCACCAAGATCGTTTTTTCCTGGTGGATGCCGGAGTTACAGATTTATCCGGCCTTTGGAATGGAGCTGGCCCTGGGTTTTTTTGGCGGACATGGAACAGCCGGCCTGGTCGGAAATATTCTGCAAAAATTAAATCTGCCCTATTGGGAGGTGGCCCAGGGCGTGGCCGTCACATCCGCAACCGTTGGGCTCGTCTGCGGAATTGTGTTTGGAATGATTTTTATCAACATTGCTGCCCGGAAGAATCAAATTAAGAATTTAACCCATCCCGGGAATTTGCCCGAAGAGATGAGAAAAGGGTATCAGACGCGCATGGACAAACAGGTTCTGACCTGCCGGGAAACCACCCACTCCTCTTCGGTTGACAGCCTGGCCTTTCATGTGGCCATCATTTTTATGGTCTGCGGCATCTCCTATGTATTGGTGGGATTTCTCAAGGCCCATCATATACCGCTTCTCTCAAATATCGCCGAATGGGCCTATGCCATCGCCATTATGCTGATGGTGAACTGGATGCTCAAGCGGCTGAATCTTTCATTTTTGATTGATATAAAAATAAAGACAAAATTCACCTCATTGCTGGTGGATTTTTCCATTGTGGCAGCCATAGCCAGTTTGCCGGTGGAAGCAGTTTTAAAATATGCAATCCCCATGAGTGTCATGTTTGTTCTGGGGATTATCCTGGTTTATCTGATCATCATGGTATTGGGCATGCACTTGTTTCAGGATTATAAATTCGAACGGGCCATTGCCTTGTTCGGCCAGAGTACAGGTGTCATTATGACGGGTATTCTATTATTGAGGATTTGTGATTCAGACATGGAAACGCCTGTCTTAAAAGATTTTTCCATCAGCTATGCCCTGGCGACAATGTTGTGTTATGCCCTGTTGCTGCCCGTGATTAAGCTGTTGCCCAATTCCGGAGCCATTTTTTGTCTTACCCTGGGTGTTTGCACGTTTTGCCTGGTTGGGGCCGTGATTCACAGCAAGTTTTTTTTAAAGGAAACCAGGGGATAGCCCCATTTATTGAGCCCGTTTTTTTGAACGGGAAAAACCGACAAGCGCACACACCAGGGCCATGAGCGTGCATCCGCCCGAGACAAGGCTGATGCCGGCAAGTCCCGATGAGGACCAGAGCATGCCGCCGGCAAAGGCACCGGCCACCCGGCCCAGACCGCCGATGGCATAAAAGGCGGACATGGTCGAAGCCCGCAAATCTGGCACCAATTCCGTGGTCAGGCTCATGGCCGTGACAATGGTGAATTCAAAGGATAAAAAAACCAGAAACAGCCCGGTCAGTACAAAGAAAAGACCCGTGTCCAGGGCCGGCAGAAGAAAATAGGCAAGGGTGCAAAGTCCTGTGCCGATGAGGATGCTGCGTTTCAGGCCGATCCGGTCTGAAAAAAGGACGGTAAATCCTTCTCCCAGCAGCTCTGCAATGCCGATCAAAATGGTGCTCAAGCCGATGGCAGTGAGGGAGAGGCCATAGGATTGCTCCAGCCAGGCACCATAGATGACAAATAAATTGTCACTGGCCAGGGACATGAAAAAAGAAAACAGGAGGATCCCCAGAACCTGTCGGTTTCGGACAATGGTTTTCCAATTGGACCCAAAGGGGGACGGGGCTGTCCGGGAGTTTTTCTTTTTCAAAGGGTCTTTGGGCATGAATTTTAAGATCAGGCCAAAGCAGATCAGCGAGAGCAGACCCATTATCCAGAAAGGGGTTTGCCAGGAAAAGCGTTGGATGAGAAGGCCTGCCATGGGGATGCCCCCAAGGGTGGAACCTGCCCAGGCAAGTTCGGTGATGCCGATGATTTTGCCCCGGTGTTCAAAGGGAACAAAGCTGCCGAGAAAGGCCTGGAGGCTGGGGTCAAAAATACTTTTGCTCAAGCCTGCCAGAAACAGGCAGACGACCAGGACCGAATACAAAGGGATAAATCCGGCTGCAAAGGTGCCGATGGTCAAAAACCCTAAGGCCCAGAGCATGAGCAGCTTATACCCGTACCGGTCGGCAAAGGAGGCCCCCACCGGTCCCAGGATGGCCGTGGCCTGGTTCATGGCAATGACGGATGTGATGGCCGACAGGTCCACGGAAAGTCCCCGGGCAAATTCCGGGGCAAAGGGGTAGACCATTCTCCTGGCGATGTTCATCAACAGCTTGGTGAAGGTGGTAATCCCGATAATACCAAAAAAATGCCTGGGATGCTCTTGCATGGGAAAGCGTATTCCGGCTAAAGGACGGCCAGCAGTTTGAACTTGTCAAATATGAGCAGAAGCCCGATGCTGATGAGCAGGATGCCGGCGATTTTGTTGATGATCCCGATCAACCGGGTTGCCCGCTTCAGGAAGGCGAGCATGGAATTGATAAACACGGAAATCAGGATAAAGGGAAGGGCAAGGCCCCCAGAATAGACTGCCAGCAAAGACACGCCTTTGAGGATGGTCTCCTGGTTGCCGGCCACAATGAGGATGCTGCCCAGAAGCGGTCCGATGCAGGGGGTCCAGCCGGCGCCGAATGCCATTCCGATGACAAAGGTTCCCAGCAGATGGACAGGTTTTTTCTTGACATGGAACCTTTTTTCAAACTGGAATCCGCTGATATTGATCAGTCCCAGAAGATGGAGGCCGAACACCAGCACAATGGAACCCCCCAGATAACGGATTACCCAGGAATATTGAGCCGCCAGGCCCCCGAGAAAGGAGGCCGATGCCCCGAACAGGATGAAAATAGAGGAAAACCCTGCCACATAGGCCAGGGTGGACAGGATCACCTTCTGGCGGATTCCCTTGGTGTCAGCGGTCATCTCATCCACGGAAAGACCCGTGATAAAGGAAAAATAGGCCGGTATCAGGGGCAGAACGCAGGGAGAAAGAAAAGAGAGCAGTCCGGCAATAAAGGCGGCCGGGAATGTAATGGTTTCAGTAAACACGAATGACATCCTTATTCTCAAAATTATAATTATCTTCAACCCTAAGCATTCCGGGTGGGGGTTTCAAGGGGACACGTTTAAATCTTAACTTCCGGATAAGGATCATATCTGCTATATCTTAAAATTTTAAAGCATTTTCACTTTTATTAACAGGCGATTTAAATGATCATCATTGTCAGCACCGGAGAAACCATAGACACCGAAACCCTGAGTTCAGAGGAACGGCATATCCTTCAAAAGCTGTTTGCCTGGAAGTCCCTGGTGGATTCCGTTGCCCTTTTCAGGGAGAAAAAGAAGGAAGCCTTGAGAAACGGCTGGAACAACTCAGGCCCTGTGGCTGAAAGCCGGGCGCTTGCACTTGTGACCGGGCATCTGGAAGCCCAGGTCCGTATGCGGTTGAAAGGGACCCGGGTTCCCTAAATCATGGTTGAAATGGTACTGAATTCTTTGTCCAATTTTTTAGCGGATATTTTACCATCGGTTTTTAATTCCTGGGCAAAAACGGAAATCTTATATTCTTCCAGCAGCCAGTAAAAGGATTCCACGGCCTGGGCCCTCTCCTGGGAAGAGGTTTCAGACAGAGAAGAGACAAGGGTATTCAGCTTGCGGTCAAAGGGGGTTATGAGCAGGGCTTTTTTGCCTTCTTTGACGGGGTTGTCCACGGCCCGCTGGGCACGGATGCGGATGCAGGCAAGGTAGCGGACAAGCTGGGCCACACGGTCCAGGGCGTACAATTCCAGAAAATGGGGGGGCACCAGGTTTTTGAGTTCATGGAACAACTGGGTGAGCATCTCAAAGGCGGCCGGGCTTTTCTGGTATTGAAGGGACAATTTCTGGATCAGTGAAAAACAGATTTCATATTGCCTGCCCACGGAAAGAATCGTCTTCAGGGTTTCCTGGGTTCGGGTGTATAGGGTCGGGAGCGTTTTATCTGCATGGGCCAGAAAATCGGTTTTGGTGCGCAGATCCTTTTCAAACAAATCCTTTACAATGGACTGGAAGATCTGTTTCTGGAATTGGGCAGTTCCGTTGAAATAGGGCGCAATCTGCTTTAAGCCTGGGGCGGTCCGGATATCTTTTTTCATGGCTTTGAAATCTTCCGGAAAGGTGAGTTCAAACAGGTGGCCGATTCCCTTGACATGGTTTTCCAGGGCGGTCTGTCTGGATTTAAACAGCCCCAGGGACAGGCTTTGGCCGTCGGCGTCAATGGTCAGGCCCTGGTATGCTTTCTGAACAAACCCGTCCTCCCCGGTGATATCCATAAACGGCCCGAGGTCGGGAAAGGACCAGTCCTTGATCCCTGTCCGTTCATGGGTTTTGCAGGCCTGTTCAAAGGCCGCGTTTTTATTGGGGCGTTGGGATGCGAACTGGCCCAGGATGGACAGATCCCGCATGGATTTTATTTCCCTGTTTTTTTCATCCCGAATGGAAATCCGCATCTTCAAGTGGTCGGGCAGGTTTTCTTCGGACCAAAGGTTTGCCGGGATGGTGAAATTAAATTTTTCCCGGATAAAACAAGAAAGAAGTGTGAACAGGGGTTTGTCGTCCTTGGGCAACTGCCTTGCAATGAGGGCGGCTGTTTCCTGGACCGGTACCAGACGGATGCGGTGGCGCTTGGGCAGATTTTTGATCAGGGCGGCGATTTTTTCCTCGAACAATCCCGGCACCAGCTTGTCCACGCTGTGTTTTGACACAAGGGCTGCCGAATCCGCCGGCACCTTCAGGGTGACCCCGTCCGTGGCAGCCCCGGGGTTAAATTCATATTCCAGGGCAAAATTGCCCTGCTCCATGGCAAGGGTATCCGGGAACAGGGAAAGTTGCCGGTCATCCACCCGGGAGCGTTGAAGGTCGGAAAGCGTCATGCGCAAAAACGTGTCATCCTTCCGGTCCTTGAGAAATTTTTTAAAGGTGCTGATATCAAAAAAGGGTCTGGGCAGCCGGGACAGATAAAAGGCATGGATTTCTTCTTCCGATGCCAGAATATCTTTTTTCCGGGTTTTGTTTTCCAGATCTTCCAGTTGTTCAATCAATCGCTGATTATGCTCCATGAACTTCAAGGGCGGATGGATTTCCCCCTGGACCAGGGCGTGGCGGATGAAGATCTCTCCTGCCTCCTGGGGATGGACTCGGCCATAGGCCACTTTCCGGCCGGAGACAATGATCAGGCCGAACAGGGATACCTGCTGGCTTGCCATCACCTCTCCCCGTTTTTTTTCCCAATGGGGGTCTGAATAGGTATGGGTGCACAGAGCCTTTCCAATGGCTTCCAGCCATTCTGGATCAATGTTGGCAACGGTTCTGGCAAAAACCTGGCTGGTTTTGACAAATTCTGCTGCAACAATCCAGTTTCCCGCGGCATTAAAGAGGCCTGAACCCGGAAAAATCATAACCTGCTGTCCCTTTGCAGCAGTAAAATAATTTTTTTCTTTTTTATGGGCAATGTTGGCAAGGTACCCGGATAAGAGGGATTTATGAAGAGCAATGTACAAGGGGCCGCCAATATCAAAGGCTTTGGCCTTCATTCCCTTTGTTCCGGTTTGAGGATCAAGTTTTTTTTGTCCTTGAATGCCGTGTTCCCTGAGGATTTTAAGGATCTGATCATGAATGTCATTCCATTCCCTCAGGCGCTTGAAAGAAAGATAATGGTCCTGGCAGTATTTTTTAAGTTTTGACCGGGAATTCAGATTTTTTTGAGCTGCTTTGACCGCGTTCCAGATATTTAAAAGGGTAACAAAATCAGAGCTGGGGTCCTTGAACAGGGCATGTTTCTGGTCCGCTGCCTGGGCTTTTTCAGCAGGCCTCTGCCGTGGATCGGAAACTGCAAGTGCCGTGGTAATAATGGCTGCTTCTTCAAGGCACCCATTAACGTTAGCATCAATTAAAATCCGGGATAGTTTGGGATCAACCGGCAGCTTTGCCATGATCCGTCCCATCGCAGTGAGGGTGTATCCTTTTTTTTGAGTTTTTTTGTTTTTGAGTTCTTTTTCTTTAATCGCGCTAAGTTCTATCAGGGTGTTAAACCCATCCTGAATGCTTTTGGGCGAAGGGGCATCAATAAAGGGAAAGGTTGACACATCCCCGAGATTCAGGGAGATCATTCTTAAAATAACTTCTGCAAGGTTGCTTCTTAAAATTTCAGGAGTGGTAAAAAAAGGTCTTGCTCCAAAATCATCTTCATCAAAGAGCCGTATACAGGTTCCGTTTTCAACCCTTCCGCATCGTCCCAGCCTCTGGTTTGCAGAAGATTGGGAGATGGGACTGACGGGCAGGGCAGTTGTCCGTGTCCGGGGGGAATAACTGGGGATTCTGGCAAGTCCCGTGTCCACCACATATCTGATCCCTGGTATGGTTAAAGAGGTTTCTGCAACATTGGTGGCAATGATGACTTTTCTGCCGACCTGCCGGGAAAAGATTCTGGACTGATCCCCCGCGGACAACCTTGCAAACAGTGGCAGAACCGTTATTCCGGAAAGGTGTCTGCCACGGATCAGCTCCATGGTTTCCCCAATGTCCTGTTCCGTGGGCATGAAGACCAGGATATCACCGGATCTGGACTGGGAAACCAGCAGGCTTACCGCATCTGCTGCGGCCTCAACATATCCCTGGTCTTCAATGGACCCGTTTTCCTCTTCCTTTGTCAGAACCGGTCGGTACACTGTCTCCACAGGGAACATCCGCCCGGACACTTCAATGATGGGGGCATTGTCAAAGGCCTTGGAAAATTTATCCGTATCAATGGTGGCTGAGGTGATAATCAGCTTGAGATCTTTTCTCTGTTTGACCAGGCGACGTAAAATACCCAGGGTAAAATCAATGTTCAGGCTTCTTTCATGTGCTTCATCCACAATAAGGGTGTCATAGGCTGTTAAAAACCGGTCGGTTTGGGTTTCGGCAAGGAGGATACCGTCGGTCATCATTTTTATATACCCTTGGCGGTTTGTGGTATCATCAAACCTGATTTTATACCCCACTGACTGGCCAATGGGCTCATTGAGCTCTTCGGCAATCCTTTTTGCAACAGTGATCGCTGCAATACGGCGGGGCTGGGTACACCCGATCAATCCATTGATGCCTCTGCCTGCTTCAAGACAGAACTTGGGTATCTGGGTGGTTTTATCAGAGCCGGTCTCTCCTGAAATGATAACAACCGAGTGGGTGTTTATGGCTGAGATGATGTCATCTTTTTTTCGGGTGATGGGCAGATCCGGATTAAAGGTAATGGGGGTGGGTTTGAAAGCCAGGCGCTGCTGTTTTTCTTTTATGGAATACCCAGGTTTTTTCCAAGTCTTTTTTGTTGTTTTGGATTCATTCATAGCGTAAGAATAGTAACTAATAGTTTAAAAAAGTCAAATTTTGAATGGTCTGTTTAAAATTTAGTTGACAGAAATGATGGAATAAGAGACAACGAACACTGTTCCAAAAAATAGGAACCATACGATAACGTAGAGAAATTACTCTAAAATTGATATCGACTGAGGAGACAATAGCATGAGCGATACAGCTATTAAAATCGGCGGCGCGAGAAAGAGCGTCTTTAAAGACAAGGTGATGAAGCTTTTGCCGGATGGCGGAAATCTGAATGCATGCCTGACATGTGGCGCATGTGCATCTGGTTGTCCTGCAACCGGTTTAGAAGGCATGGATCCAAGAAAGTTCCTGAGAATGGCAGCGCTTGGAATGGATG
>JAHIVS010000533.1 GCA_018816605.1 Pseudomonadota bacterium | reverse complement strand
CCCTGATTTCAAACCGGATATGGCCGATATCACATCAAAATAGGCTCCCATGAGAATCAGAACCAGGGAGCCGCTGATACCGGGAAGGACCATGGCAGAAATGGAAACAGCACCGCAGATACCGGCATAAACATATTCTTCAAGGGTATACTTTCCGGTAAACTTTTCTCCTGCGTCTTCCCGGCCCTGGACACCTTTCTTATCCAGCAGATCACCCTCCGGGTGGAGCTGTTGATACTGGCGTTCAAGCAGGGTAGATTTAATGCTCACCTTGTCATAGGGGTTTACCAGCCATGAAACTGCGACCGTTGAAATAATTCCCAGCAGCAAAAACACAATGACAGGACCGTTCAGACATTTGAGCATCCGTACCGGAATAAGGATGGAGACCAGAATCAACCCGAAGAAGAGGGAATAGGTCAGGTAAAATTGATGGACAAGCAGGTATTTCATCACATCTGAAAGGGCGAGGATGGCCCCAAGGGCACCCAGAGCCAATTTGCCGAGGAAAAAAAAATCCATCTCCTGTAAATACACAAGTATCGCCCGGATGCTGCCCTTCCTGCCCGGATTTTTTACAGCATCAACGGTCATTTCGCCCAGCCGCAGAACCAAGGATCGGTTAATGCGGTTCAGAATGGCAAAAACCCGGTTATATATATTAAAAATGAGGAGAAAAGTGCCGCCGGATACCCCGGGGATAATATTGGCCGTACCCAGGCAGAATCCCATAATAAGCTCTTTTGCATGGGACTGCCGGGAAAAATCATTTTTCATAAAGTTATCCTATTCAGGCCATCCATGCTGCCCGATGAGCCGTACAAATCTACACCCGCCAAGATTTGTGGTGGTGATTCCATTTTCTGTTTTTCTTACCTTGAGCAACTCCTGGGAATGGTGCCCGCCCACGGGCATGACAAGCCTGCCCCCCATGGCAAGCTGCTCCACCAGCGGCGCTGGGATCTGGTTTCCGCCTGCCGTTACGATAATGGCGTCAAAAGGGGCTTCCTGTTTCCACCCCTGGGTTCCGTCGGAATAGCGGGTCACGATATTGTGGTACTTAAGCCGGTCAAAAAGTTTGCGGGTCTGTAAAAACAGGGTGTTGTTCCGCTCAATGGTATAGACCTTATACACAATCTGGGATAAAATAGCGGCCTGGTATCCGGAACCGGTTCCAATTTCCAATACCCGCTCAGAACCTGTAAGTTCAAGCTGCTGGGTCATTTCAGCAATGATAAACGGCTGGGAGATGGTCTGACCCTCCCCAATGGGAAGGGGAAAATCTCCATAGGCACTGTCAACCATGGCCTCGCTGACAAAAAGGTGCCGGGGGACATGGGTCATGGCCCGGATTACCAAAGGATCGGTCACCCCCCTTGCAATGATCTGGCTTTCAACCATTTCCCTGCGCCACCGGGCAAATTTATTGGGTTCATCTTTCATGCACCCCTTCATATCAGCAACCAATGCGTCCGTCAAGAATCTTAAGCCCTTTCAGAACAGGAGATTCTGGGCTTGCTTTTTCCCGTGAACACACGTATTTATACATTTCATGAATCAGATTTTGAAAATGCAAATCGTCATTGCCATCGCCGTGATTATCTTTGGTATCGGTGTGTCCGGCTATATGCTCATTGAACAATGGAATTTTCTAGATGCCGCCTACATGACCGCCATCACCCTGAGCACCGTCGGCTTCCTCGAAGTCCATGAAGCCAGCACAGCCGGCCGGATTTTTACCATTGTCCTGATATTCACCGGTGGCGGGTACTACCTGTATCTTGTGGGTGTGATCATAAAATCTGTTGTGGAAGGTGAAATCAAGGCATTGTTAGGGAGAAAACGATTGGATAAAAAAATTGAGAAACTGGAAAAACATTATCTGGTCTGCGGATACGGCCGTATCGGCCGAATATTGTGCAATTTCATCAAAGAAGACACAAAGGATCTGGTTGTCATCGAGCAGGATCAACGCCGGACGGATCTGCTGGAAAAAGACCGGACACACTACCTGATCGGTGATGCCCTGGATGAAGAGCTGCTGATAAAGGCCGGTATAAAAAAGGCGGCATTTCTGGTGGCTGCCCTGGCAACAGACACGGCAAATGTATTTCTGGTATTGACGGCCAGGCAATTGAATCCTGATATCTATATCATGGCCCGGGCCAGCAGCGCTGGGGTGGGCAAAAAGCTACTGGTGGCCGGAGCCAACAAGGTGGAATCCCCCTATGACACCGGTGCCGTTTCCATGGGGCTGAAGCTGCTTCGCCCGACTGTCAGCAGTTTTCTGGATGTGGCTTTGTCCAGAAAAAGCGATGCCATCCAGATTGAAGAGCTGTTTATCCCCAAAAAGTCCCGGTATACCCAATTGGCCTTAAAAGACTCGGGAATCCGCCAGGACTTTAACCTGATCATCATTGCCATTAAAAAAACATCCGGAGAAATGCTGTTTGCACCGGATTTCGGGACCATACTCCAGGCCAGGGACACCCTTATTGTCATGGGAAAAACAGCTGATTTAAAGGCCTTTGGCTCCGCACTAAACCCGGCGGAATAGGCTCTGGCAAAATCACCTAAATTTTATAAATAACCCGTTTGTCGGTGATAATAATATCCACTGTAAATTTGCGTGACTCCATCTGTATCTGATCTACGATCTGATCCTCATAGGCCAGGGAAACCTTTCTGCATGTTTCCGGAAGCTTTGTGATCAGTTTGGAATAATAGTTGTTTCCGAATCCGACCCGTCCCCCCTTATCATCAAAGGCAAGTCCCGGAATAATGGCAATTTCGATATCATCCAGGGATACCTTCTTGCACCGCTCGGGGTTGGGCTCCAACACGTCATTTGCGTTGGCCACAAGGTCTTTGTCATAGTCCGTGATTTTATACAATTGAATGCTGTTTTTTGCATCCGTAAATACGGGCAGCACGATTCCTTTTTCGATGTTAAGCGCTTTTCGGATAATGGCTTCCGTGGGAATCTGTGTCCCGACAGGGGTTGACAGAAACGCCAGATTCGCTTCCATGAAATTGGCAAACTCAAACAATTTATTTTCAATACAATTGTATTTTTCAACCAGTTCTTCTTTGGTGAGTGCGTCCAGTTTCTCTGCCACCTGGGCCAGCACACTGTTTTTTGTATTTTTCATTTCTTCCATGATTGCCTTTCCTTTGATTAACAAAAAAAATTTTATGAAAATATGATACCGATGTGAGCAATTGTCAACCTGCAATAATCGTTGACTGTTTACAAGGCCCGTGTTATCTGATTAAAGTTGTGAAGAATCTTTTAAACTCTAAATCCAGCGATTACCAACCCAGAAAAAATTAAGGATTAAAATGCTCGACTTAAAATATTTAATAACCCATTTGGACTCTGTAAAAAAAAGGATGGAAAGAAGAGGCGCCATACCTGACTTTTCAGGGTTTTTAGAAAATGAGGAAAAACGGAAAACTCTTTTACTGGATATCGAAGCGTTACGGCACCAGCGGAATACGGTTTCCGATGACATCGCTCAAATGAAAAAAAGCAAACAGGATGCACAACCCAGCATTGAACGAATGCGGATCGTGTCCGATACCATCAAAGGCCTTGACAGGGAATTATCGGCAGTTGAGCAGGCCCTTCATTCCTTTCTCATTGCACTGCCCAACCTGCCCCATGACGATGTGCCCCAGGGAAAAGATGACACCCAGAATCGACTGGAAAAAACCATCGGGGTTCCCAGAAAATTCGATTTTCCCGTTAAAGACCACGCAGATATCGGTGAAGACCTGGGTATTCTGGATCTGACCCGGGCCGCCAAGCTCACCGGGTCAAGGTTCCCCCTTTACCTGGGTTCCGGCGCCAGGCTGGAACGGGCCCTGATCAATTTCATGCTGGATATCCATACAAGAGAGCATGGGTATAAGGAGACCTTGCCGCCGTTTATTGTCAACAAAGCCACCATGACCGGCACCGGGCAATTGCCCAAATTTGAGGAAGACCTGTTTAAACTCGAAGGCCTGGATTATTATCTGATACCCACCTCCGAAGTTCCGGTAACCAATATTTATGCCGGTGAAATCCTTGATGAAAGCCGTCTTCCCCTTAAATTTACTGCCTATACCCCCTGTTTCAGGTCCGAAGCCGGCTCCTACGGACGGGACACCAAGGGACTTATCCGGCAACACCAGTTTAACAAGGTGGAAATGGTCAAAATCACCACGCCCGAATCCTCCTTTGACGAGCTGGAATCCCTGTTGGCAAATGCCGAAGAAATTCTGAAACGACTTGAACTTCCCTACCAGGTTGTCACTTTGTGCACCGGGGATCTGGGGTTTTCCGCCACAAAAACCTATGACCTTGAAGTGTGGATGCCGGGCCAGGACAACTACAGGGAAATCTCCTCGTGCAGCAATTGTGTGGACTTCCAGGCCAGACGCGCCAATATCAGATTCAAACGTTCCGGCCAGAAAAAACCGGAATTCTGCCACACCTTAAATGGTTCCGGCCTTGCCGTGGGAAGAACCTTTGCCGCAATATTGGAAAATTATCAACAGGCAGACGGGTCTGTCACCGTTCCAGATGCCCTTGTGCCGTATATGGGAGGCCAGAAAGTAATTGAAAATGAATCCTGAACTATTTCCCGAGGACATCCGGCCGTATATCATCCCCAAACCGGAAGGCAAGCTTTTCTACAAATGCCTGGGCTGTTCGGCGGAATTTTCCATTGAAAAGCTATTGTATGTCTGTCCGGAGTGCAACCAGGTGCTGCTGATCCATGATAAAAATCAAGCCGCCCTGACCCGGCATTCCGGTGCCACCTGGCAAAAAATATTTGATTTCCGCAAAATGCTCAAAATTCCCGCATTAAAAGGGATTTACAGGTTTCATGAATTCATCGGCTCCTGCATCCCCCTTTCCTCCATTGTCTACCTGGGGGAGGGCCATACCCCCATTGTTGAGGCAAGCGCCCATCTCAAGGAAAAGACCGGACTGAATTTTTTTTATAAAAATGACGGCCAGAACCCCAGTGCCTCTTTTAAGGACAGGGGAATGGCCAGCGCCCTGTCCAGCATCAAATATCTCATTGACCAGAAGCTGGTTTCCGATGTCATTGCCGTGTGCGCCTCCACAGGAGATACCTCGGCTGCTGCAGCCCTGTATGCATCCTACCTGAGACCGTTGATCAAGTCCGCCGTGTTGTTGCCCCATAAAAAAGTTACCGCCCAGCAGCTGTCCCAGCCCCTGGGAAGCGGGGCCAATGTATTTGAAATCCCGGGTGTTTTTGATGACTGCATGAAAATTGTCGAGCATCTTTCAAATCTTTATCCCGTAGTCCTCCTGAACTCCAAAAATGCCTGGCGGATTCTGGGCCAGGAATCCTATTCCTATGAAATCGCCCAGGATTTTGACTGGGATATGAAAAACAAGGTGGTGGTGATCCCCATCGGAAATGCGGGCAATATTTCTGCGGTCATGAACGGATTTTTAAAATTCCACCGGGCCGGCATCATCACCCATCTTCCAAAAATAATCGGAGTTCAGTCCGAACATGCAGACCCGGTCTATCGATACTACCTGGAACCCGATGAGAACAAGCGTCTGTTCAATCCCGTTAACACAAGGCCCAGTGTCGCCCAGGCAGCCATGATCGGAAACCCGGTATCCATGCCCCGGGTCATTGAAATTGCAAAAAACTATAATCAGACAAGCGGCCAGCAGAACACTTTTTTTGTCCAGGTATCGGAACAATCCATAATGGACTGGCAACTGACCGCCAATAGAAACGGGCATATCACCTGCACCCAGGGTGGCGAGTGTCTGGCCGGACTTGTAAAGGCCGCAGCCCAGGGGATTGTAACCCAACAGGAAACCGCCATACTGGATGCCACAGCCCATGCCATAAAATTTTCCGAATTCCAGGACCTGTATTTTAAGCAACAGATTCCCGACGTCTATGGCATCCAGTCGGATTCAGCCTATATTAATCTGCCGGACTTCATTTCAACCGATGACCCGAACCTGGTGCCGTCCCAGGAAAAGAGACTTGAAAAACAAGAATTTCAACAATTTGTCCGGGAGATTTCAGATAAGATCGCCAAAAAATTAAATCTTTAACAGCCCATATGAAAAAGGATTGTTTATTGTTAAAAATCTCCGGACCTGCATTGATGCTTATGATGTTACTCCTCACGGCTGATCTCCATGCCGCGGGGATAAAAACATATTATAAACAATATTCTGTTTTCACCTATGAAAATGAAAACATTTTATGTGAACCCTACCAGGTTCAAAAAAATGACTGGCTCTATAAAATCTTCCGGCAAAAAGGAGAAATTTCCGACAAGGATTTTCCCCGATTTTTAACCATCTTCAAAAAAATCAACCCCCTCATTAACAATATTGATGCCATCGAACCGGGGCTAACCATTCTGATTCCCCTCAAAAAGGTTGACACCCCGGTTTCCCAACAGCCTGATCAGAAACCTTCCCGCATTGTAAAAGTCCCGGTTGTTGAATTTTCAAGTATCCCGGATACATTCGACATCCAGCCGTTTATCCAAAAGCACACCATACAGGCCGGAGATACGGTATCAAAACTTTTGGACAAAGCATTTCTTCAAAAAGGGGGCAGTCTGTCCCCCGAGGCAGAAACAACCTTTTCCCACCTCAACCCGGAGATTAAAAACATTGACCGGATTTATCAGGGAACCCAGGTGGTGATACCCGATCCATCCATCCTGTCCCAACCCTGGTTTGGATCTTTTTTAAAGCAAGGCGGTGCCGGTCCTCAATCTGTCTACCAGAAACCGGTTGAAAAGGCATCAGCGCCTATTCTCCCGGTGATTCCCCCCCGGCAGATGATCCGGCTTCAAAGATATGCCACTCTGATCCAGGGCACCCTTCTCAACCAGGGACAAATGCATTTCCCCGGTAAAGGGTCCCGGTCAGACCAAGTGCTTGATTTATCCAAAACACCCGTCATTGAAGACAAAAACGGACAAAAAATATTAATTATCCCTTCTGACAACATTGGCAATGCCCTGGGCCGAGATCTTGTCAAAAACATCCAAGCCTATTGGAGCCAATTAAAACTATTGGAAATAAACAAGGCCATCGACATGGCCAAAAGCCTCCCGAAAAATGAAGGTTCCCTTGCAGACAAGGCAAAGGATCCGGCCGGACTGGTTGCCAGGCTTCTGTTGTTTTCCCAGGACCCCTATCACCCGGACGAGAAAATTTCGTTTTCCGTCGGCTCTGTTGAAATGAGTGCCTTCTTTGGCCGTATTACCCGGCAGGATGGGTTGCCCGATCTTTTGATCAACACAGGAAAGGTCTATGGCCTGGCAATTGAGGCCATCGAAAAAAAAGGATATCACATCCTTACGATTTCCCCGGGACTGACACTGTCTGAATTGATCCTGACGCTGTTTACCCGCCTTGGATATTCCACCTGGAAAAACCCCTCTTTTAACACCCTGGGACAGGTTGACATCATTTCCGGGATCTATATTTCCAAAGCAAAGAAAAAGCTCTTTTTTGCACGGCCGCGACCAAGCGAGGCCGCTATTTCATTCCTGGAACAGGAAAACATCCAATTTCTGATTTTAGATACCCCCTAGAGGAGACCCATGCCCATCAAGAAGCTTTTAATGATACTGCTCGCAAGTTTCATCCTTTCGTCCTGTGCAAGTTCTGCCACCCGAAAAAGCCAAGACCAGCTTGCCCAGGCGATGAAAAAAGAGGGAGACATTTTTCAAACCCAGGGCAATTACACCGCAGCTCTGACCAAATTACTTGAAGCGGAAAAACTCAGCCCCAACGACCCCTATCTGCAGAACAGCCTGGGCCTGGCCTATATGGGCAAAAACAGAGATGACCTGGCCGTCACGGCTTTTAAAAAGGCAATTGCCGGGAAACCCGACTATATTGAGGCCATCAATAACCTGGGTGCTGCCCATCTTCGCCAGGAAAAATGGGATATGGCCATGGAATGCTTTAATAAGGTTTTGGAAAGTCTTTTGTATCCGACTCCCCACTTTCCCCTGTCCAATATCGGATGGGTCTATCTTGGGAAAAAAGAGTTTGGTCTGGCTGAAACCTATTTTCTGAAAGCCCTTGATGCAATGCCCGGGTTCACCGCAGCCTCCCATGGATTGGCCCAGGTCTATCTCCAGAGCGGACAGAGTGATCAGGCCATAGCCTATCTGCACCTTTGCCTGAACAGGTCTCCGGACACACCGATTTTCCATGCAGATCTGGCAGAAGCCTATGAAAAAAAAGGGTTCACCCAGGAGGCCATTGCCTCATGGCAGCGGGTATTAAAACTGGTACCGGAAAAATCCTTTCTTGCCAGGCAAGCCAAAATCAGATTATCGGAACTCCATTAAGCAGCCTCTAGTTGGCGACAGCAACCGGGATTCTTTCATTCCGCTTCTGTTCAAGCTGAACAATGGAGGGGGTTAAAAAAATCAGCAGCTCATTCCGGTTATCCGTTTTCTGCTCAATCCCAAAGAGGGGACCCAAAATGGGCAAACCGGAAAGAAAGGGCAGCCCGTTTGTATTGTCGTCCTTGGTTGTCTTGACAACCCCGCCGATGACCACTGTATCGTTGTTGTTCACAAGAAGTTCGGTTTCCGCCTCATTGGTGGCAAGGGTCGGCACCCCTGTGGCCGTTGTTCCGGAAACGTCATTTTTTGTAATATACAGGGTCATGGAGATACGTTTGTCCGGCGTCACATGGGGTGTGACTTCCAGGAGCAGATCCACATTTTTAAATTTGACAGAAGAGCCCCCGGCATCATCGCGTTCAAGATAGGCGATTTCCTGCCCCTGTTTAATTTTGGCTTTTTTGTTGTCAAGGGTCAATATTCTTGGAGAAGAGACAATTCTTACATCTCCCTGCTCTTCAGATGCCTCGAGCTGTGCGTTTAAGGCTGTTGCCGACGAACCGAACAACCTGAAAAAGGAGAAATCGGTCTTAAGCCCGCCACCTGTCGGCTTATTGACCGACACATTAAAATCATCCATAAAGGTCGAGGTAATGGCACTTGCATTG
>JAHIVS010000067.1 GCA_018816605.1 Pseudomonadota bacterium | reverse complement strand
TTCCCTTTGAAAGACGCTTGCGCCAGAATCTTAAAGCCGGCCAGAGCGGCAGCGAAATCCAAAGCCTCAATGCCGTTGGCGCCCACATTGCCCGGAGTATGGAAGAGGATTGTATCTACATCCTGGGTCCCGGTACGACCACAAAAGCTGTCATGACGGCGCTTAACCTTCCCAACACCCTGATTGGAGTGGATGCCGTGAAAAATGGCGCATTGTTGGGAAACGATTTGAACGAGTCCCAGTTGCTTGAATTGATCCACCGCCAGAAGGCCCGGATCATTGTGACGGTTATTGGTGGGCAGGGCTATCTGTTCGGCCGGGGGAATCAGCAGATCAGCCACAGGGTCATCAGGGCGGTGGGACGGAACAACATCACGGTGATTTCCCCCATGGCCAAGCTGATTTCCCTTGAAGAAAAAAGGCTTCTGGTTGATACGGGAGACGCTGAAACAGATGATATGCTGCAAGGCCATATGAAGGTCATTATCGGACCCAAAAAGAGCCTTACCATGAAGGTCTCTGCGGGATAACCATATACCGACGTAGGCACAAAGGAGAGCCATGGGTAAAACAATCGTTGTCACGGGCGCCACATCAGGAATCGGAAAGGAAACCTGCAGGATGCTGTGCAGAATGGCGTTTGACGGCATGGTCCTAGCGCTGAGGATGGAGGGAAAGCCCTTTGGTATTGAGGCGGCCACCATCAATCCCGGTGATGTCAAATCGGATTTCACCATCAACCGTGGCCTGGCCAACGCCTGTGTCCAGGGCTCACCCTATTATGAGCATTCCATGAAAAGCAGCAGGGAAATGATCCGATCCGAGCAGGTCGGTAGATCCCCGGAAGAGATTGCACAAAAGATACTTCAAATGGTCCGGGCAAGGACCCTTAACCCCAAATATTTTGGTGAGACCAAGTACAAATTAGTAATGATCCTGAAAAGTTTCATGTCCGACAGGATTGTCGAAACCCTGTTAATGAAAGTTTACCAATAACCGGCCATGCGCCTGACAACCAAAAACCCTGAAAATAAAGGAGAGGCCAATGAAGGATGCCAAACACAACGCTCATCCTTATATCCCCAATAGTGTATGGGAGACAAAACAGTTTATGCTGGATGAGATAGGCGTGAAAGATGTGGAAGAATTATACCGGTCCATCCCGGAAGAACTGAGGTACAGAAAAAAGATGAACCTGCCGGATCCTTTCCACTCCGAATATGAACTGAAACAGCATGTGGAATCTATTCTTGCAAAAAACAAGGATTGCAGTACTGCATTAAGTTTCCTGGGTGGCGGATGCTATCAGCATCATATCCCGGCTGTCGTGGATGAGGTGGTCAGCCGGGGCGAATTTTTGACCGCCTACCAGGGTGCGACCTATACGGATAAGGGACGGTTTCAGGTCATTTTCGAGTATGTGTCCATGCTTACCGATCTTCTTGGAATGGAGGTCGCGGGCATGCCCACCTTTGATTCATTCTCAGCCTCAGGCACCGGAATACGAATGGCAGGAAGGCTCACCGACCGAGATGAGATTCTGGTGCCGTCAAACATTTGCCCCCAGCGGCTGGCGTATATTGAGGGATACTGCAAGGATATTATGAATATCGTCATGGTGAAGGCTGACAATTCAACCGGCTTGATTGACCTTGATGATCTTGAACAGAAAATCAAGGACAATACCGGAGGCCTGTTTATTGAAAACCCCGGCTACCTAGGGGCTATCGAATACAGATGGGATCGGATTTCAAGCATGGTTCACGGCAATGGGTCTCTCCTGGTGGTATCTGTCAACCCGATGTCTCTGGGGCTTCTTGAAGCGCCGGGGAATTACGGGGCGGATATTGTCACAGGGGACGGTCAGCCTTTAGGCGTTCATATGCAGTGCGGCGGGGGTGCCACCGGTTTCGTTGCCGTAAGGGATGATGACCTGTTCATCAATGAACTGCCAAGTTTGTTATGGAGCATTGCCCCCCTGAAAGATGGTAAGGATGGTTTCGGATTCACCTATGCCGTTCCCACCCGGCTGTCCTATGTGGCAAGGGAGGATTCCGTGGAATTTACAGGAACGGCGACAGCGCTGTGGTCAACGGCCAATGCCGTGTATCTGGCCTTAATGGGTCCCCGGGGCATGCGGGAGATCGGGGAAACCATCATTGAAAAATCTCATTATGCCAAAAAGGTTCTCTCTGAAATTGAAGGGGTTTCCATTCCCATCCAGACCCCCCATTTCAACGAATTTATAGTGAATTTTGACGGAACAGGGCGCACTGTTTCCCAAATCAATAAGGCATTGCTTGCCCATGATATCTTTGCCGGAAAGGACATCAGTGCTGAATTTCCCGAATACGGCCAGAGTGCCCTGTATTGCATCTCTGAAATCCATTCCAAGGCTGATATTGATAAATTGGCCCATTGCTTAAAGGAGGTCACCCGATGAAACCCCATGTGAACTTGTTAAATTACCAGGCGCCCAACTGGGACGAGCCCCTGCTCATGGATCTGTCCACACCGGGAGAACGCGGGATTTTCGTGCCCCGCACAGAAGATGCGATCAAGGATACTGTGGGTGTTGCGGCAAAGCTTGTGCCGGAGGGTATGCTGAGAAAAACAGCTCCGGATCTTCCGGAACTGTCCCAACCCCAGGTGCTGCGCCATTTTTTACGCCTGTCCCAGATGACACAGGGAACAGATGTCGCCAATGATATCGGCGGCGGTACCTGCACAATGAAATACAGTCCGAAACTGAACGAGCAAATTTGTGCATCCCCCAAGATTGCCGAAATCCATCCTGACCAGGACGAGGACACCATGCAGGGAATCCTTGAGATCCTCTACAAAATGGGAGAGGTGATCAAAGAGATTACCGGAATGGATGAGGTCAGCTTCCAGCCGGGCAGCGGGTCCCAGGCCATCCTCACAAACACCGCCATTGTCAGGGCCTGTCAAATCAAAAACGGCACCTATGATGAAAAAGATGAAATTGTGACCACCATGTTTTCCCACCCCAGTGATGCGGCCTGCCCGTCCACTCTGGGATATCAGGTCAATCTCATAATGCCGGATGAAAACGGGTATCCGGACATGGACACCTTCAAGGCTGCGGTTGGCAGATCTACGGCCGCATTGCTGATCTGCAACCCTGAAGATACCGGCGTGTATAATCCCAGGATCCGGGAATTTACATGTTTGGTCCATGAAGCCGGGGGACTGTGCATCTACGACCAGGCAAATGCAAACGGCATCATGGGGAAGGCAAGGGCAAGGGAAGCCGGGTTTGACCTGGTCCATCTGAATCTTCACAAAACTTTTTCATCTCCACACGGGGGTATGGGCCCATCCTGCGGCGTTATCGCAGTCACCAAGGAACTTGCCGGGTTCCTGCCGGTTCCTGTGGTACGCTTTGACGGCAGCCGGTATTATCTTGATTACAATCTGTCGGCCAGTATCGGAAAAATCCGAAGTTTTTACGGTAATGTGGAAGTTGTTTTACGCTCCTATGCCTGGACCATGGCCCTGGGCGCCGAAGGGCTCGTGGAGGTGGCTGAAACCTCGGTTATCAATAACAATTATTTGAGGAAACGGCTTTTGGACATCAAGGGCGTCAGTATGCCCTATTTCCACGGGGAAGTTCGCCTGGACCAGATCCGGTTCAGCCTGGAACAGCTGGAAAAAGATACGGGGGTTACCACGGAAGATGTCAATCATCGTATCGTTGATTACGGGCTCCAGTCCTATTGGGAAAGCCATCATCCCCACATCGTTGCACAACCGTTTACACCTGAACCCTGTGAAAGTTATTCCCTGAAGGAAATTGACTACTGGGCCGCTGTAATGGAAAAAGTCTGCACCGAGGCGTATGAAACGCCCGAGATTGTGAAAACCGCTCCCCACAACGGTATTATTACCAAAATAGACGAGTCGGTGATGTTCGATGATTCACTCTTGGCGGCAACATATAAACAATACAAAAAGAAATGGAAACAAAATCAATAGATAAAGAGAACTGGTAAACCGAGGCCTGGTAAAGGGCTAGGTAAGATTAATGAAAATTGATTACTATAATAGCGAAACTGGCATGAAAGAGATCAAATCAAAGCAAAACTGGTATCGATGGATCGTTCTGCTTGTATTTTGCTTGATCCAAGCAGGGATACAGGTCCTGTGGTCCACATTCTTACCCATCACCGGCGATTCCGCCAAATTTTACGGCGTAACTCCGTTTGAAGTCGCTTGTCTTTCAATGATCTTTATGATTGCTTTTGTTGTGCTGAGTCTACCTTCATCGTGGGCGATATCAACTTTCGGCGTTAAGAAAAGTGTTGGATTTGGTGTGGCCATGATGAG
>JAHIVS010000532.1 GCA_018816605.1 Pseudomonadota bacterium | reverse complement strand
TATGCCCTTCCCGGTGCCGAAGGCGTCATCAAACTCAAGGACAAGGATCAGGACAAACCCCGGATCGGTAAGGATGCCTATGGCCCGTTCAACAAGTTTATCTGGCGCTGCCAGACCGACAAGGTCATGGAACAGATTTTCAGTGAAAAACCCTATCCGGTAAAGGGGCTCTGGATGCAGACCTGCAATCCCCTATCCGGCATAGGCCTTGATCCGAAACAATGGCAGAAAGCCTTTGAAAAACTGGATTTCATTGTCGGTGTGGACCTGTTCATGACCCCGTCCCTGCGGTATGCCGATATTATCCTGCCCTCTGCCACCTTTCTTGAAAAAGACGGGGTAAGGTCCTGGTGGGTGCCCCTGCAGACCATTAACAAGGCCATGACCGTGGAGGGGTGCCGGCCGGATGTAGAGATCAATTTTGAATTGTCAAAGCGATTTGATCCGGATTTTAAGTGGGAGACCCTCCATGCGCTCTTTGATGAAATTCTCAAACCGTCCGGAATGAGTTTTAAAACGCTTTCCGGAAAAGGATGGGCCCTTCCACCGGAAAACAGCACGTCCCGGCCCTACCGACGGCATGAAAAGGGATTATTGAGATCAGACAAAAAACCCGGGTTTGCCACCTTGTCCGGAAAATTCGAATTGTATGCGACGTTAAGAGAGGAATGGAACCTTCGGGCCACCCCTTATTTTAAGGAACCGCCCTTTACACCAGTTTCACGGCCGGACCTGTTCAAAGACTATCCTTTGATCTTGAGTACCGGCAGAAGGTCCCCTGCATTCTTTCACGCAGAGCATCGCAATATCCCGTGGCTCAGAGCCCTTGACCCCGACCCAATTGTGGAACTTCACCCGGATACCGCAACGCGTTACGCCATCTCCAACGGAGAATGGGTGGTTCTTGAAAACTGGATGGGAAAGGCCCGGTTCAAGGCCAAGGTGACAAAAATTGTTCCCCCCTGGATGGTCATGGCCGCCCATGGCTGGTGGTTCCCGGAAAAGAAAGAGGACCCCTTGTTTCACACCTTTGAATCCAATATCAACATGCTGATTCCCATGGGGGAGCAAGGAGAGGACGGCCTGGGCGCCCCCATTAAACATCTGCTCTGCAGTATCCGCAAAGAAAGTGTGGAGGTCAAGAATGTCTAAATCCAGCAAGAACGGACTTCTCATCGATTATGAGTATTGTACGGGATGCTTTGCCTGCACCATTGCCTGCTGCCAGGAACATGGCTGGGAAGCCCCGTTAAGCGGTATAAAGGTAATGGAAATTGTACAGGATTTACCAAAAAACAAAGCCTATCTCACATTTCTGCCCTTCCCCACCGAACTTTGCGTTTTGTGCGCCAAACGGACCCGGGAAGGTCTTGAGCCGACCTGTGTTAAGCATTGCATGGCAGATTGCCTGACATACGGCAGCTTTAAGGAGCTTGCCAAAAAACTTGAACAAAAGCCGAGAATGGTTCTCTGGTCGCCCAGATAGTCTTGAAAAACCTGAAGACGAACAGACATGACGTCCCTTAACTCAAACTGGTGTCCGCTTCTTTATCAGAAGGACCCAGCCTTACCAGGGTCTGGACAAAATCAGGGGGCATCTCTGCCTCGAACGCCATTTCCCGCCCCGAATAGGGATGACGGAATCGAATCTTCCAGGAATGAAGCATCTGACGATCGGTCAGTATTTTTTTCCCGCGATTCCTGCGGTATTGGTAAACATTGTCTCCGAGAAGGGGCATATCCATGGCATAAAAATGAATCCGGATTTGGTGGGTACGGCCCGTATGAAGGCGGACATCCAGCAGACACGCCTGGGAAAACCGTTCCAGAACCTGCCAGGATGTTCTGGCATCCTTTCCGGTTTCATGGTTCACGGCCATTATCTTTCTTCTGACCGGATGGCGGCCAAGGGGCAGCAGAATCTCTCCCCTGGGGGCAATGGCCCCTCCCTCGGCCAGGGCGAGATATCTTTTTTCCACCCGCCGCTGTTTAAATTCTTTCTGGAGAAAGGACAGACTAGTAAGGGTTTTGGCCACCACAATCAGACCTGAAGTATCTTTATCAAGCCTGTGGACGATACCGGGGCGGACAGGATCCCATCCCCCGTCCAGAAAGGCGGGAACATGGTGGATCAAACCATTCACAAGGGTATTGCAGAGATTTCCCGGTCCCGGATGCACCACAAGGCCAGGGGGCTTGTCTATTACGAGGAGATGAGCATCTTCAAAGAGAATCGAAAGATCCATGGGTTCGGGTTTGGGCAGATCCGCTGTCACGGGTTCCGGAATCCGGCCTGATATGACATCCCCTTTTTTAACCCGGTATCCGGGCCGTTTTTTCATGCCCGATACCAGAACCTTGCCCCCGGAAATCAGTTCAGCTGCCTGGCTCCTGGAGCAGGTCTCAATTGCAGTGGAAAAAACCTGGTCCAGTCTTAAGTCCGCCTGGTCCATGGAAATCGTAAATTTAAGTCTCATATTATGTAAAAAAAAACCGGCAGGTTAGTCTCCTAACCCACCGGTAAAAATTTTTATGACTCCTGGTGGTTAATTAAAAAGGTTTTCAATCTCAGTCATCATTGATTTTTCATCAACATCCTTGGCCATGGAAAGCTCCTGAACCAGAAGATTCTGGGCAGTGTCCAGCAGCTTGCGCTCACCAAAGGAAAGGTCCTTTTCAAGCTTGAGCTGGAACAGATCCCGGAATACTTCAGCCACATCATAGATGGACCCGGTCTTGATCTTATCCATATATTCCCTGTATCTACGGTTCCATGTCTGGTTGTCAGCACCCTGGGCCTTTTCCTGCATTACCTTGTAGACTTCCGGAACCTCCGCCACGGGCGTCACTTCCCGCAACCCCACAGATTCCACGTTTGAGGTTGGAATCATGATTACCATGCCGTTTTCCACAATTTTCATCATGTAAAAATTCATGGTGTCCCCGTTTATCTCTTTGCTTTCAATTGACTCGATATAGCCAACCCCATGTGCCGGATAAACAGCCAGATCTCCCTTTGAAAATTCTTTTTTTGTTGAACCGTTTGCCGCTGCCTTGACGTTTTTGGATTTTTCACCCATAGATAGCCCACCTTAATTTTTTTTTAAAAACAAGTTGCCCATTCTCATGCAGAGAACCATATTTTAACAATATTGTCAATCAAATATTTGCAAAAGGCTTCGGACTGATAAGGGTTTTCCTGAAATCAGCGATTATAACCAAAAGGGATGTTCCATAGCGAAATTTTTTAAAATTGGGTTCTGATTTTCAGGAAAAAAATGAGGTTGTTCAGGGGTGGATCTGGGCAGAGGATTTCATCAACGGGTATTCACGGTATTCATGGCCCGGACAACCCCGTTGCCGAGTATGGTCAGGCAGGCATCCATCGCTGCCCCAACGGTATCTTCCAACACGGTCTGTTCATCAGGGGCAAAACGGCCCAGAACATGACCGATAACGCCCTTTTGACCGCCTGGATGGCCCACGCCAACCTTCACCCGTATACACTCTTTCTGGCCGAATGTATCCATGATGGAGCGAACCCCGTTGTGGCCACCGTGGCCCCTTCCCTGGACGATTTTAATCTTCCCGAAATCAAGGTCCATATCGTCATGGACAATAATGATATCCGGCAGTTCAATTTTATAATAGGCGGCAAATTTGTGAATGGGTCCCCCACTCCTGTTCATATAGGACATGGGTTTGACAAGAAATACATCCAGATCTTTGATTCTGACCCTGGCATAGGCGGCGTCAAAACGGGATTTATTTATTTCCAGGCAGGAGGCTGACGCCAGGGCATCAACCACTAAAAAACCGATGTTATGACGGGTCTGGGCATAATCCGTTCCCGGATTTCCCAGACCCGCAATCAGTTTAAATTTGGCATCTGACATTTATTACAATTTATTCTTCGCTGGAATCGTCTTCTTCAATAAGACCGTCATCTTCTTCTGAATCATCAGAGTCATCGGCTGTCGGCGGAACAATGGTAATAATGGTAAAGTTCACTTCATGGGGAATCACAATCGAATCCCCCAGATCGATATCGGCCACATGGATCGAGTCCCCGATATCCAGCCCGGAAATATCCAGAACAATGCTCTCCGGCATATCCACAGGCTTACAGATCACTTCAAGCTCGCGCCGGATAATCTGAAGCATGCCACCGCCATTCTTTACCCCCGGGCAGACACCCTTTGTTTCTACGGGTATCATAACCGTTACCGAATGGTCCATATCGACTTCATGGAGGTCCACATGGAGATAGTCAAGACTAAAGGCATCCATCTGCATCGCCTTGAGCATGACAGTCTTATCAGGACCGCCTTCGATCTTCAGATTGAAGAAAAGACCGGTATTTCCATAATCCCTGATAACTTTGACAAATTCAACCGTGTCAAGGGACAGCATCATGGGATCTATTTTTGCCCCATAGACAATTGCGGGTATGGCGTTCGTGACCCTCAATTTTCTAGCAGCGCCCTTACCCTTGGTTTCTCTTTTTTTTGCGTTTAGTTCAATTAATTCCAACGTTTTTACCCTCCGTATCTGCCATAATTTTGCAGAAGACTAATATATATTTTTATACAAATAGAGAATTTACAGAATCACCCCGATAACTGCGCATAATTGCCTCCCCCACCAATTTGGCGATGGAAAGTGTTTTAATCTTGTCACATTTTTTGGCTTCCTCGGATAAGGGGATGGTATCCGTTGCAACAAGAGAATTTAAAGATGAGTTATTGATTCTGTCAATGGCCGGGCCGGAAAGGACAGGATGGGTGCAATAGGCGTGAACCTCCTTGGCACCTTCCGTCCGAATCACACTGGCTGCCTCGGTCAGGGTCCCTGCCGTGTCCGCCATATCATCTATGATGATGGCAATTTTATCCTGAACATCTCCAATGATGGCCATGGCCTTGGCCTGATTCGGTGCACTCCGTCTCTTGTCGACAATGGCAAGACCGGCGTTCAGACGCTTGGCATAGGCCCTCGCCCGTTCAACCCCGCCTGCGTCCGGAGACACAACCACCAGGTTGTCAGAAAATCGGGTTCGAATATCATCAATAATAATAGGAGCTGAATACAGGTTGTCCACGGGAACATTAAAGAATCCCTGGATCTGTCCTGCATGGAGATCCATCGTAATGACCCTGTCCACACCCGCAACATCCAGGAGATCTGCAACCAGCTTGGCGCTGATGGGCACCCTTGGCGATACTTTCTTATCCTGACGGGAATACCCGAAATAGGGTATAACCGCAGTAATCCGACTGGCAGAAGACCGCCTGAAAGCATCAATCAGAAGTAAAAGCTCAACCAGATTGTCGTTCACAGGATGACAGGTGGACTGGATCACATATATTTCCCTTTTCCTGACGTTCTCATGGATTTCAACCTGTGTTTCACCATCGCTGAAACGGTTGACTTTCAATCTTCCCAGAGGTTTTGCAAGGTACTCCGAAATCCGCTCAGCCAGTAGTGGATTTGAGTTCCCCGCAAAAATGGACAAGCCATTCATATTAAATCTCTTTTTTTTAATATATTAAGTTTGGCTGGGGCGAGAGGATTCGAACCTCTGAATGCAGGGATCAAAACCCTGTGTCTTACCGCTTGACGACGCCCCAGTACATTTAACTCAAATGTCAGCGCCTTAAGGAGGTCAAAAAAACCTTCCTAGGACCTTGGGACCATTTTTCTGCAAGCAGTTCATATGCATTGCCTGCAGTTTCTGGTCCGGAAAAAAGAGCAAAAAGAGATGAGCCGCTTCCAGACATATACACATTTCTTTGCAGCAAAAACTCCATCTCTTCTTTGGCTGAGCCGATTTCCGGGTACAATCTGAATGCCGACGCTTCCAGATCATTGTGTAATTTTTCCCTTCCTTCAACCCCCTGTCCCCTTAACAGCGCATTCAAACCAGTATTCATATTATAATCAGGCCCGGATGTCAATCTAAAAACACTATTTTTAAAAACAGCCACTGTCGAAGCCGGCACCCCCGGGTCACATAAAACCAGATATAAATCCGGCAGATTGGGACATTTCTCAAGTTTCTCCCCCACCCCCGTGGCAATGGCAGGACTCCCAAAAATAAAAAACGGGACATCCGCACCCAACTCAAGCCCAATCTTCATGAGCTCATCCCTGGAAAACAGGATGGAACAATAATCATTCAAGGTCATCAGCACACAGGCCGCATTGCTGCTGCCGCCGCCAAGACCGCCACCGGGCGGTATTTGTTTCTTAATGTGGATGGACACCCCGTCCAGGGGAAGGGGTCTGTTTTTTTTTTTACAGGCATGAAAAAAGTGGGCTGCAGCCCTATGGGCCAGGTTTGTTTCATCCTCGGGCACTAGGGGATGGTCACAGGTGACCCGGATACCGCTTTCGTTAAAAAAAAAATCCAGTTCATCCCGGATATTGATCTGGGCCATCAAGGAACAAAGCTCATGGTACCCATCCTCTCTCTTTCCGGTTACATGCAGAAAAAGATTGATCTTTGCAAAGGATACTTTTTTCAGGTGCACGCCTTTGCCTCGACATATGCCAGACGGATCTCACTGAGCAGCGCTTTTAACAGGTTTTCCTCATCATTGGTTAAATTTCCCCGGGTCTTTTCTTCCAGCATGGCAATCATGTCAATGGTGTGTCTGGCCAGATCAAGATTGACAGATGTTTTGCCTGTGGATGGCTCTTCCACCTTTCCCAACTGGACCAGCCCGGATGAATACAAAGACAAGACAAAGGCGGAAAAATCAACCTTGGGCAAATTTTTCCGGGTGCCGGATTCCTTTTTTTTGCCTTCCTCCATTACAAATCCATCTCCCTTGGGCATCCTATCTCTCCTTAAAATTTAAATTTTTTACGCGCCGCCTTCAAGCCGGATAACGATATCCGCCACAGTGGTGCCCTCTCCCTCTCCATGGACAAAAAGCGGATTTATGTCCAGTTCCGCAATCATGGGATGATTATCCACCATGGCCTTCAAAGACACAATGTTTTTTTCAATGGCTTCTATATCAGAAGGGGCCTGTCCCCTCAACCCCTTTAGAATCGGATACCCTTTAATGCTTTTCACCATGCGCCGGGCCACATTCCGGCCCATGGGCGACAAGCGGAACGCCACGTCTTTATATACCTCGACAAAAATCCCGCCAAGGCCGAACATAATGGCATGGCCAAATACCGGATCCTTTGTCACCCCCAGGATCACTTCCTTGCCTTCCGGCGCCATTTTCTGAACCAGAACACCGGTAAGCTGTGCGTCCGGATCATAGGACCGGCTGTTTTGCATAATGGTTTCAAAGGCCGTTTCAACCCCTTTGGCATCCTTGAGCCCCACCTTTACGCCACCGGCATCTGATTTGTGCAGAATCTGGGGCGAAACAATTTTCATGACAACCGGATAGCCTATTTTATCTGCAATCTCTACCGCTTCTTTGGCTGTTTTCGAAAGGGCCGTGGGAATGGTGTTAAACCCGTAACAGTTCAGGATCTCATTTCCATCCAGCTCTCCCAGTATCCTCCGGCCTTCCTTCATGTATTTTTCAATGATGCCGGCAGCCTTGTCCCTGTCATAGACCAGATCATACTGGGGTAATATCTTTCTGAACGACCACTTCATGCCTTCCCGCAAGGCTCCCAGGGACCGGGCCGCACTTTCCGGAAACTGATATACCGGTACCCTGTGGGCCTGTAACAATTTAACCCCGTCGGACACATCCACCACCCCCATGAAAGCGCATAGAATGGGCTTGATACTATTCCTGGCAATATTCACAATGGCTTCTGCCGTGCCAATGGCATCGGTCATGGACTGGGGGGTCAGGATAATCAGCACCGCATCCACCCCCCTGTCGGACAACACCGTGGCCAGGGTATTTTCATACCGGTCTTTGGCCGCATCCCCGATCACATCCACGGGATTGTGAAAATTGGCAGTGGCCGGCAGATATTTTTTCAATTCCTTGACCGTTTCCTCTGAAAACCTGGCCAGCTTCAACCCGGACTGCTCACTCATATCCGTGGCAATAATGCCCGGCCCCCCTGCATTGGTGACAATGGCAATCCTGTCCCCCGTGGGATATTTATTGGCGGCAAAGGCCTGGGCATAATCAAACAGCTGGTTCACGGTTTTGCACCGCAAAATCCCCGACATGGTGAAGATTCCGTCATAGATGGCATCGGAACCGGCCAAGGCACCGGTATGGGAAGCGGCAGCCGCTGCTCCGGCAACCGAAGATCCGGACTTGATAACAATCACATGGGTGGGATTGGTGCCCGAGGTCATTTCCCGAACTTCCGTGACAAACTCTTCCGAAGTTCTGGACAATTCTTCCATATAGATCATGACCACATCGGTATCCGGATCTTTATGATAATACCGCAGCAGATCCAGCTCATCCACATCTGCCTTGTTACCGATGGAGATAAATTTTGAAAACCCGAACCCCTTGTCTGCCGCATAATCCAAGACCGCCGTGCAAAGGGCGCCGCTCTGGGAAATGAACGACACATTGCCCGGCTTCGGCATCCTGGCTGAAAAACTGGCATTCAGGGAAACTTTTTTAGACGGGTTGATCACCCCCAGACAATTGGGGCCCACCAGGCGAACCCCTGCCTGGGCGCAGAGTTCTTTTATCTGGATCTCCATCAGGGCCCCTTCTCCGCCCACCTCCTTAAAACCGGCAGACACGATAACGATCCCCTTTACCCCCTTTGCAATGCACTCTTTCACCGAGCCCAGGGCAGCCCTGGGCGGCAGGATAATCATGGCAAGATCTATGGGATCCGGGATGGCGGCAATGCTGGTATAGCATTTTACACTGAGGACGGATTTGGCTTTGGGGTTTACCGGATACAGGGTACCGGTATAGCCGCCGTACAATATATTGGCAAAAATATCATGCCCCACCTTTCCCTTCTGGGTTGACGCCCCGATCACCGCAATTGTTTGTGGAGAAAAAATAGCATCCAGCTTGTCCATATGATGACTCCCTTGCTCTCTTTAGGATAAAAGTATTTTCAATGACAGTATAAAATAATAATTGTATAAAATATTGTCTCAGGGTCCATAAGTAAAGGGACGGATGTAAAAAAGGTGCGGGAATTCTTTGGAGCCTCAAAAAAAAACCGGCGGCGTCACCTTTGGCAACACCGACGGTTTTATTCTATTCCCCAGGCAGGCAAAACTGCCCGAAAAGCACTGTGTCTTGCTTATCCGAGAGCCAATTGAGCGGATCTGAGGGTGTTTTTCATGAGCATGGCAATGGTCATGGGTCCAACCCCGCCCGGAACAGGCGTAATCTTGCCGGCAATCTCTTTGGCCGCCTCATAGTCAACATCCCCTTTGAGGATGGCTTTTCCGGTTTTTTCATTCATGCCCACCCGGTTTACGCCCACATCAATAACCGTGGAGCCGGGTTTGATCCATTCGGGTTTCACCAGGTCCGGCACACCGGCGGCCACAATAAGGATATCGGCCCGCTTGCAATGGGCGGCAAGATCCTTGGTCCGGGTATGGACGATGGTCACGGTGGCATTGGCACCCACTCCCTTCTGGGCCATCATCATGGCAATGGGCTTGCCGACAATATTGGATCTGCCAACCACAACCACTTCTGCCCCGGAAGTTTCCGTACCGGACCGGACAATCATCTCCTGGATGCCCGCAGGGGTACAGGGAAGAAACTTCACTTCATCGCCGCCGATCATGAGGCGCCCCACATTGACCGGATGAAAGGCATCCACGTCTTTGTCGGGGTTGATGGCATTGAGGACCTTTTTGTCATCAATGTGTTTGGGCAGGGGCAGCTGAACCAGGATACCATGGATATCCGGGTCGTTATTGTACTTGTCAATCAAGGCAAGCAGGTCTGCCTCTGAAATGTCGTCGGGCTGGTCATCCTGAATTTCGTGGAAACCAAGACTGATGGCTGTTTTAACTTTTAAGGTAACATAGCTGATGGAAGCAGGGCTTGATCCCACCAGAATGGTCACAAGACCCGGCACCTTGCCGTACTTTTGTTTCATCTGGTCAACTTCGGCTTTGACCTCTGAGAGGATCGCCTTTCTTATTTCAGTACCGCTGATAATTTCTGCAGTCATACTTTTTTCTCCTGATGGCTGTCAATAAGCGGTATCCGGCAAGATGGCGCCCGATACCGCTTGGTTTTATATATTTTGAAGGATTTGGTTAGAATACGCCCTGAACCTTACCGGTTTCAACATCCACATCCACCCGCTTGAAGGCCGGGTTGGAACTGGTACCCGGCATCAGGCTGATGGCACCTGCCACAGGAACGATAAAACCTGCGCCTCCATAAGTCAGAACTTCTCTGATGGTCAGTCTCCAACCGGTGGGAACGCCCTTGAGCGCCGGATTGTCGGACAAAGACAGATGGGTTTTCACCATGCAAAGCCCCAGGCCCGCAAGTTTCGGATCGGCTTGGATCCTGGCAAGGGCCTTGTTGGCTTCCGCAGAGTAATCAACGCCGTCAGCACCGTATACCTCTTTGGCAACCAGCTCAATTCTCTCTTTAACCGGCATATCCAGTTCATACAAGAATTTAAATTCGGATTTTTCCTCGCAGGCTTCAACAACGGTTTCTGCAAATTCAATGGCACCGGCACCCCCCTGCTCCCAGTGACGGGAAAGGGCAACCCTTGCGCCTTCTTTTTCACACAACTCACGCACCTTTGCAATCTCGGCATCGGTATCGGTATAAAAGGCGTTGATACAAACAACAGGAGAGATACCGGCTTTTCTCACGTTCCGGATGTGATGGATGAGATTGCCGCAGCCCTTTGCCACCCAGTCTACATTCTCAGTGCTGTATTCCACTGGCATGGCCTTTCCGGGAACGGGAACAGGCGCACCACCGTGACATTTCAGAGCCCGGATGGTGGCAACCACAACTGCGCAATCGGGTTTCAAACCGGAGTAACGGCATTTGAGGTTCCAGAATTTTTCAAACCCGATATCCGCACCGAATCCAGACTCGGTCACATGGTAGTCGGCAAGTTTCAGGCCCACTTTATCGGCAATGATGGAGCTCTGGCCAATGGCGATATTGGCAAAGGGGCCGGCATGGACGATGACGGGCTGGCCTTCAAGGGTCTGCATGAGAGAGGGATTCAGGGCATCCACCATCCAGGCTGTCATGGCACCGGCCACCTGGAGATCTTCGGTGGTAACGGGTTTGCCCTTCTTGGTATAGGCAACCACAATCTTGCCCATTCTTTCCCGCATGTCTTTGAGATCTGTTGCAATGGCCAGGATGGCCATAACTTCGGAAGACACGGCAATGCCGAATTTTGATTTCATCATGAAACCGTCGGACTTGCCGTTAACACCGTCAATACCGATGATGATGTTCCGCAGGGACTGGCAGCAGAAATCCATGATCCATCCCATTTCCACGTTGGTGGGATCGATATCAAGGCGTTTCATGCCGGACAGTCTTTCCAGCTGTTCGTCGGTATAGTTTCTTTCATGCTGCAGACGGGATGTCAGGGCAACCATTGCAAGGTTATGGGCATTCATGATGGCATTGATGTCGCCGGTAAACCCAAGGGAAAACGGTGTTAAAGGAATACACTGGGCAAGCCCGCCGCCGGCTGCAGAGCCTTTAATGTTCATGGTGGGTCCGCCGGAAGGCTGACGAATGGCGGCACATACGTTTTTGCCAATTTTACCAAGCCCCTGGACAAGTCCCATACTTGAGGTGGATTTACCTTCTCCCAGGGGAGTGGGCGAAATCGCAGTCACATCAATGTATTTTCCATCGGGTTTGTCCTTCAGCCGCTCAAGGACCGCTCTAAAATCTATTTTCGCAATATAGTGACCTTGGGGAAGAAGCTCTTCTTTGGTAAGTCCCAATTTTTCACCTATTTCATAGATGGTGAGCATTGTTTTTTCTGCGTCTTCTGCGATTTCCCAATCTGCGTGTTTTGTTGGATCTAATGCCATGGTTTACTCCTTTATTGATTTGGGCTCTTAGGAACGAGCCTGTGATAAAAAGTATTATGAAACCAAGTCTACCCTTTTTGGTCTTTTACAGACTAACTGAATATCCTACCTATCTAAATAAATATAAAAAATCAACTTTTTTCCGTCACCAGAATTTGGATTTATAAACTAAATCAAATTCAATGGGCTGCGACATCATCCAGATACCGCAATAAGCATTGATAATAAGGCTGTTCGGGCATTTCGAGCACTGTTCCAATAATTGCACTCATCTATTGACAAACCCCCATACAAATTATAAATCATATGCTGTTATCAAATTGTCAACCTATAATATAGGGTAAATATATGGAAACAAGCATCAAAACTGTTTTATCAACGTTTGATTTATTCGTTTCCGTTTCTATTTACTCTCTTGTGATAACATCATGTCTATTTAATCTTAACCCCCCCCAACTCATAACTATCTTTAAATCTTAGGAGGTAACAGTGGGATTTGAAATAACCAAAGAAACCTATGCCGGCAGTATCAAAGGCATCACCATTGGAAAAGGTGATAATGCCCTTACCGTCGGCGGCCAGACAAGCTATCCTTTTTATCAGTTTGAAGGAAAAATGCCCAACAAACCCGTGATTGCCATGGAAATATGGGATATCGCGCCTGAAGACTGGCCCGAGGCCGCAATCGCTCCGTTTAAGGATGTTGTATCTGATCCGGCGGCATGGGCAAAGAAATGTGTGACTGAATACGGCGCCCAGGCCATTGTTCTCCAACTCAAAAGCACGGACCCAAATGACAAGGATGCCAGCCCCGATGACGCGGCCGCAACGGTTAAAAAGGTCCTTGGCGCCATCAATGTTCCCCTGATTGTCTGGGGCTGTGCCGTGCCGAGCAAAGATGGCGAAGTCCTAAAAAAAATCTGTGAGGTGTGTGATGGTGAAAACCTGATTATCGGGCCTGTTGAAGAAAAAAACTATAAAGGGATCGGCGCTGCAGCCATGGGCTATGGCCATACGGTCATCTCTTCCTCTCCCATTGATGTCAACCTGGCAAAACAGGTGAACATCCTCCTTGAAAACCTGGGCGTTTCCCTTGACAAGGTCATTGTTGACCCCACCACAGGCGGATTGGGTTATGGGCTAGAGTATTCCTACTCGGTTATGGAGCGCCTTTCCCAGGCAGCCATGACCCAGGGGGATGACAAACTTCAGAACCCCATGATCAACAACCTGGGCAATGAGGTCTGGAAATGCAAGGAAGCCAAACAGACCGTGGCCGATGCACCGGAACTGGGTGATCCGGAACGCCGCGCCATCCTCATGGAGGCCGTGGGTGCCGTTTCCTACCTGATGTCAGGCTCCAGCATCCTCATTATGCGCCATCCTGAATCCATTAAACTGACCAGAAGCTTTATTGATCTGATTTCCGACGGCGGTTCCGCCATGGATGTGGCCCCCATCACCAAACGTTTGGATGATGTGGAAATCGATTTTGCCGCCATGGCACCTGCACCGGACCTGACCATTGAGGAAGAAAAAAAGAAAGCCGCTCCTGCCAAAGCCGCCGCACCTGCCAAAGCGGCAGCCCCCGCAGCCCCGGCGGCAGCCCCGGCAGCCCCCAAGGCCCAAGCAGCACCTGCTCCCAAAGCTGAGGCTGCTGCCCCTGCCGTCGACCCGGCCGCAGCTGCCAAAGCCGCTGCCGATGCAGCCGAAAAAGCTGCTGCCGACGCAGCTGCCAAGGCCGCCGCAGATGCAGCTGCCAAAACAAAAGCCGATGCAGCGGCAAAAGCAAAGGCAGAAGCCGATGCCAAGGCAAAAATAGAGGCTGCAAAACAGGCTGAAAAGGACGAAGCATCCAAACGTGAAGCCGATGAACTGGCCCTGAAAGAAAAACGCGCTGCTGAAAGAGCGAAGGCATCAACGGTAAAAGCCGCTGCCCCTGCTGGAGAAGTTAAAAAGACTCCTGCAGCGATCAACAAAAACATGCTGGAAAGAATCCTTGAAAACCTGGAAAGGATTCATAGAAGAGTCAGCTAATTAAAACAAATTGCGCAACACCAAAATGTTGCCGCAATTCTTTATATAATAATCAAGAGGAGGAACCTCTAATGGCAGAAAAGAAAGAGATAGCGGTCAAGGAGATAAAACTGGCGGATCCGAAAGAAGCGTCCGTTGATATTGCAACCCAAAAAATGATCATCCGTTCCCACGAACTTGGTGTGGAAACTATTTTTGACAGAGCTGTTAACATGAAGCAGTGTAACATCGGTATCCAGGGCACCTGCTGTAAAAACTGTGCCATGGGACCCTGCAGGCTGCCGCTCCCCAAATCCGGTATTGAAGGCGAAGACACCCGAAAAGGGCTTTGCGGTGCCACACCCAATACCATTGCTGCCCGTAACTTTACCCGAATGATTGCAGGCGGTGCCGCTGCCCACTCTGATCATGGTAGAGCCGTTGCCGAAGT
>JAHIVS010000531.1 GCA_018816605.1 Pseudomonadota bacterium | reverse complement strand
TATACGGGACCCTGGGGCCGGATGATCTGCCTTTTTCCGAGACAACGCCCTATGCACCCAATTCCCCCTATGCCGCCAGCAAAGCTTCTTCCGACCATCTGGTGCGGGCCTACCATGAGACCTATGGCCTTGAGGTGACCACCAGCAATTGTTCCAATAATTACGGGCCGTTCCAGTTTCCTGAAAAGCTGATTCCTTTGTGCATTGCCAATATTCTGGATGGAAAGGCCCTGCCCATTTATGGGGACGGTCAACAGATAAGGGACTGGCTTTTTGTGGATGATCACAACCGGGGCGTGGAACGGGTACTGGAAAAGGGAAGGGTGGGGCAGACCTATAATATCGGCGGGAACAATGAATGGACCAATATCAATATTGTCCAGCAGATCTGCAGCCTGATCGACCAAAAATTTCAAACGGACCCAGCGGTTGCAAAGCAATTTCCCAACTCTCCCGGGGCCGGGGGCAAGGCTTCCCAAAGCCTGATTACCCATGTGATTGACCGGGTCGGCCATGACCGGCGGTATGCCATTGATGCCGTAAAAATCAGTTCAGAACTGGGGTTTGCGCCCAAGGAATCCTTTGAAACAGGCATCAAAAAGACCATTGACTGGTACCTGGACAATGAAATATGGTGGCGCAAAATTATGGACAAAAGCTATCTTGACTGGGTGAATCAAAATTATAAATAAGTAGTGGGGTCAGGCTTGTGTTCTTGGCTTATTGGGAAATAAGCCAAGAACACAAGCCTGACCCCACCGATAGGTGGAATGATGAAAAAAGCATTGATTACAGGCGTTACCGGTCAGGATGGGGCGTATCTGGCAGAATTTTTATTGGAAAAGGGATATGAGGTCCATGGAATTAAACGGCGGGCATCCTCATTTAATACAGATAGAATTGATCACCTGTACCAGGATCCCCATGAGAAAATCAGAAATTTTATCCTGCATTACGGTGATCTTACAGATGCCACAAACCTGATCCGAATCCTTCAGCAGGTCCAGCCTGACGAGGTTTATAACCTTGCGGCCCAAAGCCATGTGGCCGTCTCTTTTGAGTCTCCGGAATATACGGCTGATACCGATGCCCTGGGCACCCTGCGGATACTTGAAGGGATCCGCCTGCTGGGGCTTGAGAAAAAAACAAGGTTTTACCAGGCATCTACGTCCGAGCTTTACGGCAAGGTCCGGGAGACCCCCCAGACGGAAACCACCCCCTTTTATCCGCGAAGTCCCTATGCAGTGGCAAAATTGTATGCATACTGGATAACGGTCAATTACCGTGAAGCCTATGGGATCTACGCCTGCAACGGGATTTTGTTCAACCATGAATCTCCCATGCGGGGCGAAACCTTTGTCACCCGGAAAATCACCCGGGCATTGGCACGGATCAGCCTCGGGCTTCAGGAAAGCCTGTATCTCGGGAATCTGGATGCAAAAAGAGATTGGGGCCATGCCAAAGATTATGTCAGGATGCAGTGGATGATGCTTCAGCAGGAAACACCGGATGATTTTGTGATTGCCACGGGCAAGCAGTATTCTGTGCGGGATTTTGTCAACGCAGCAGCCAGGCAGCTGAATATCGAAATTTTATGGCAGGGCAAAGGCGTGGATGAGAAGGGGGTTGATAAAAAAACAGGCAAGATGATTGTGTCGGTCGATCCCGCCTATTTCAGGCCGACGGAGGTTGAAACCCTTTTGGGTGATCCTTCCAAGGCCAGGAATAAACTGGGCTGGGTTCCGGAAATCTCCTTTGAGCGTCTTGTGGCTGAGATGGTGCAGCACGACCTGGTTGTGGCGAAAAAAGATCATCTGTGCCAGACCCATGGCTATGACATCTTTGAATATAATGAGTAATAAAATGAAAAAAGAATCAAAAATATTCATAGCCGGGTCAAGGGGGCTTGTGGGGTCCGCCATTCTCAGGCGGCTTGACAAAGCCGGGTATGCCAACCTGCTGACCCCTGGTCACGGAGAATTGGAACTCATGGATCAGGCTGCTGTTTCAGATTATTTTAAAAAACATGGGCCTGAATATGTCATCCTGGCCGCGGCAAAGGTGGGCGGTATCATGGCCAACAGCACCTATCCTGCCGAGTTCATCTATGAAAATCTGATGATACAAAATAATATTCTCCATCAAAGCTGGGTTCATGGGGTCAAAAAGTTACTCTTTTTAGGGTCCTCCTGCATTTATCCCAAATTGTGCCCCCAGCCCATAAGGGAAGCCTATTTGATGACAGGCCCCCTTGAATCGACAAATTCTCCCTATGCCATGGCAAAAATAGCAGGCATTGAAATGTGCTGGGCATACAACCGGCAGTACGGCACCACCTTTATACCAATAATGCCGACAAATATGTATGGGCCAAATGATAATTTTGATCTTGAAACTTCCCATGTTCTGCCCGCCTTGATCCGGAAATTCCATGAAGCAAAAAAGACAAATGCTGATTCTGTTACCATATGGGGGTCTGGTTCTCCCAGAAGGGAGTTTTTATATGTGGATGATCTTGCAGACGCCTGCCTGTTTTTGCTGAGCAAGGAAATTGATGTGAAAGATCCTTCAGCCCCTCCGCTTTTTAACATAGGCACGGGAAAAGAGATCACCATCAAGGATTTGGCAGAAATGATCCGGGAGATCTGCGGATGTGAGTGCAAGCTTCGGTTTGACGCGTCAAAACCGGACGGAACCCCCCGGAAACTGCTGGATGTCTCCCGGATGGGGGCATTGTCATGGACGGCCAGAACAGATATCAGATCCGGGATCGAAAAAACCTATCAATGGTTTCAGCAGCAATACTAATTGGGGTAATTGGGGTCAGGCTTGTGTTCTTGGCTTATTGGGAAATAAGCCAAGAACACAAGCCTGACCCCGCTATTTCGCTAAGGAGGGGATATGCCCAGAAAACCACGTATCCACTACCCGGGTGCTTTTTACCATGTTATGCTTCGTGGAAATGCCAAACAGATAATTTTCCATGGCAGGGATGATATCAGGCGGTTTGAAGAGATCCTCAGCCAGGGGCTTGAAAGGGATCACCTGCGGCTGTATGCATATTGCTGGATGAAAAACCATGTGCACATGGCGATCCAGGTATCAGATATACCGCTGTCTAAAATGATGCAAAGTCTTTCACAGCGGTATACGGGCTGGTTCAACCATCGTTATGATCGTGTGGGGCATCTTTTTCAGGGTCGCTATAAGGCGATTTTGGTTGACAGCGAAGGATATCTTCTTGAGATCATTCGATACATTCATCTCAACCCGGTGCGTGCAGAGCTGGTGATAGACCCCCTGGAGTATTCGGAAAGCAGCCATCGTGCTTATCTTGAGCCGGATAAAGCCGCAGAATTTCTTTCCATTGATTCGGCACTCAAATTGTTTGGGCCGGCAAAAGAGGCGGCACGTCTCCATTACCTTCATTTCATGGGGCAACCCATAGAGGCGGATCGTCTGGAATTGTTGCGGAAAGGTAATGTGGAAGGACGTATCCTTGGGGATGATGATTTTGTCCACAAAGTGCTTGATCAGGCCGGAGAGCCGTCTGTACCCAGTATCAGCCTTGATACCTTGACTATTTTGGTGGTAGATGCATATAGTATCCCCCGGCAAAAGATAATCAGTAAAAGCAGAAGCCGGCAGGTTGTCGAGGCACGTGCCGTCATCGCACTGCTTGCCGCTGATTACACCCGGCATACCCTTAACGATGTTGCTGCATATTTGGGACGGGAAATATCGACCATGAGCAAGCATGTTACAAACCTGCGGGAGAAAATACCCAAGTTTGCTGCGGTACGGGAAAAGATAGACCGTTTGATTGAAGAAATAAAAACAATCCGTCAATAACCCAAGAACCCAAGCCTGACCCCATAATATGACAATAATAAGCCAAGAACCCAAGCCTGACCCCATAAATCCTAAAAACTGGCTGGTGACCGGGTGCGCCGGATTTATCGGATCCAATCTTGTGGAAACTCTGTTAGGTCTTGGGCAGAAGGTCACAGGGCTGGATAATTTTTCAACAGGATTTCAGTATAACCTGGACCAGGTGGAAGGGGCTGTGGGGTCTGAAAAATGGAAAAATTTTAGGTTGATCCGAGGGGATATCCGGGACGCCGGGGTGTGTGCCGCAGCCTGCCAGGGAAAAGAGTTTGTCCTTCACCAGGCAGCCCTGGGATCTGTGCCCAGATCTGTTGAAGACCCGCTTTTCACCAATGAAAATAATATTTCCGGTTTCTTAAACATGCTGGTGGGGGCAAAGGCGGCAAAGGTAAAACGCTTTGTGTATGCGGCTTCCAGCTCCACCTACGGAGATCACCCGGGGCTGCCCAAGCAGGAAGACACCATTGGCAGGCCCCTTTCGCCCTATGCCGTGACCAAGTATGTCAATGAATTGTATGCAAAGGTGTTTGCTTCCACCTATGGGTTTAAGACCATCGGGCTTCGGTATTTTAATGTGTTCGGAAAGCGCCAGGACCCCTATGGGGGCTATGCTGCGGTGATGCCCCTGTGGTTTTCGTCCATGATACAGGGAAAGCCTGTGTACATCAACGGGGATGGGGAGACCAGCCGGGATTTTTGTTATATCGACAATTGTGTCCAGGCGAACTTACGGGCCTGCCTGGTTGAAGATGAGGCAGCCGCAGATCAGGTGTACAATGTGGCCTATGGGGAACGAACCACCTTGAATGAGTTGTTTTATTTGATTCGGGACCGGGTTGCCAGGCGCTATGGGAACGTGGCAAAAATTGAGCCGATATACAGGGAGTTTCGGCCCGGGGATGTGCGGCATTCTCTGGCAGATATATCCAAGGCAAAAGCGCTTCTGGGGTATCAGCCAAAATTTTCCGTGACAAAGGGGCTTGATCTGGCAGCAGACTGGTATATGGATAACTTGAAAGTTCAATAATCTACAAGCGAAATACTTTATTTTTTGGAGCACAGGATGAACAAAAATTGTAAAATAGCAGTGGTGGGACTTGGATATGTGGGATTGCCCCTGGCCGTACATTTTGGTGAAAAATATGAGACCATCGGCTTTGATCTCAAGGAAAGCATTATTGAAAATTGCAAGGTGCATAAAGATCCCACAGGAGAAGTGAGCCAGCAGGAGTTTGAACGGGCGGTTCAGTTTACGGCCACCACTGATCCCGAGCGGATGAAGGATGCGGATTTTATTGTGGTGGCGGTTCCCACGCCCATTGATAAGGCCAGACGACCGGATCTTTATCCTGTGGAAAGTGCGTCCGAAATTGTGGGCCGTGTCATGAAAAAAGGAGCCATTGTCATTTTTGAGTCCACGGTTTATCCCGGGGTGACCGAAGACATTTGCGTGCCGATTCTGGAAAAAGAATCCGGGCTGACTTGGAAAAAAGAGTTTCATGTGGGATATTCGCCCGAACGGATTAATCCCGGGGACAAGGAACACTCCCTGACCCGCATTGTCAAGGTGGTATCCGGGGATGATGCGCCGACCCTGGAAAAGGTGGCGGACCTGTATGAATCCATTGTCACGGCAGGGGTTCACAGGACCAGAACCATCAAGGAGGCAGAGGCTGCCAAGGTGATCGAGAACACCCAGCGGGATCTGAATATCGCCCTGATGAATGAGCTTGCCCTTATATTTGACCGGTTGGGCATCGATACCAAGAACGTTCTGGAGGCAGCCGGGTCCAAATGGAATTTTTTGAAATTTTCACCGGGTCTCGTGGGCGGTCACTGTATTGGGGTGGATCCCTACTACCTGACCTTCAAGGCCGAGAGTGAAGGGTATCACCCCCAGATTATCCTGGCCGGCCGCCGAATCAACGACAACATGGGACGGTTTGTGGTTGAAAAGACCATTAAGCTGATGATAGGGGCGGGTCAGCATATAAAGGGAACCCGTGTGGGGCTGCTGGGGCTGACCTTCAAGGAAGACTGCCCGGATTTGAGAAATACCCGGGTGGTGGATATCATCCGGGAGCTTGAGTCTTACGGGGTGGATGTGATGGTGCATGATCCCATGGCCGATCCGTTGGAGGCAAAAAAATATTACGGGGTGGATCTGTGTGACTGGGAAGACCTTAAGGACCTGGGTGCCCTTATCCTGGCAGTTCCCCATGCCGGGTATCGACAGATGGAGATCCGGGCGTTTGTGGAAAAGCTTGCTGAAAACGGGTGTCTGATTGATGTGAAAAGCATGCTGGATGCAGATGGGGTAAAAGAAACAGGGGTTCTTTTCTGGCGCTTATAGGGTACACTGGGCATCAGAATTTCTAACATTGTCAAAGGATTGGAGCAAGTGGCGGTATTTGAATACACAGCACTGAATGCCAGAGGGAAAAAGGTCGCAGGGATTTTGGATGCGGACAGCAAGGCGGTTGCCCAGGGAAAATTGCGGCAGCAGAATCTTTTTCCGGTTTCCCTGATCCGGATTGAGACACGGTCACAGGAGGGGGGAAAACGATCCAGGGCCGAGATTGCAATGATGCGCGTGCTTGCCCGGATAAAGTCTTCGGATATCGCCATGGTCACCCGGCTGATTTCAACCCTGCTGTCTGCCGGATTTCCTCTGGTAAAGGCGGTATCAACCGTGGTGGGCCAGACCCGGTCCGCCTCGTTTCAGCGGGTGTTGTCCCGGATAAAGGATGCCATTGAGGAGGGGAGCAGTTTTGCCGATGCCCTGGCCCTGCATCCCCATGTGTTTTCACCCGTGTATATCAACATGGTGGCGGCAGGAGAATCCTCGGGCACCCTTGAAATTGTTTTGGAACGGCTGGCCGATTTTGCGGAAAAAAGGGAGGAAACCAAAAAGAAGATCCAGGCATCCCTTGCCTATCCCATGATTATGGCCGTTATCGGTTTTCTGGTCCTGGTTGTTTTGCTCACCTATATTGTGCCCGGGATCATTGAAATTTTTTCCGATCTGAATCAGACCCTGCCCACGCCCACCCGCATTTTGATTCTGGTGAGCGATTTTTTTAAATCTTTCTGGTGGGCAGTTTTGCTGCTGCCCTTGCTGGCCGCAGGTATTGTCTATTTTGTCCGGAAAACCGGGAAAGGGATGTTGTTCACGGACAAAGTTGTGATATCCCTTCCCATTGCCGGGAAATTACTCCAGAAACTGATCGCTGCGCGGTTTTCAAGAACCCTTGGGTCTTTGCTGGAAAACGGGGTTCCCATGCTCACCGCTCTGAAGATTACCCGGAGTATTGCCGGCAATAAAGTGGTTTCCGATTTGATTGGAACGGCCATCCAGAGTGTGGAGCAGGGAGGGGAGCTGGGTGAGACCCTTTCCAAAAGCCGGTTTTTCCCGACGCTGGCTTCCCAGATGATCAAGGTGGGGGAAAAAAGCGGAAAAATGGAGCAAATGCTGGAAAAATCAGCAGACCTTTATGAACGGGATGTCCAGGCGGCCTTGTCCGCTGCCACGGCCCTGATCGAACCGATTATCATTCTGGTCATGGGGGTGGTGGTGGGGCTGATTATCATGGCCATCTGCCTGCCCATTGTTGAGATCAACCAGCTGATCGTATAAATCTCGCCCGGCCCCCTTAAGAGTGTGGGGCAATAACCCAACAACCCAAGCCTGACCCCATTTTAGAAGGGGTGGTTCAGGGAAAAGCCAAGGCCATTGTTTTCAGCGTCCAGGGTGGGGCCCAGGCTGAATTCCCGGTTGAGGATGGTGATCTTTTGGGCTTTGTTGTATTTGTGGGCCGCTGTTATCGCCCCATGGATATTGCCGGTGTAAAAACCGGTTTCAACAAAGGTGATGACCCCTCCCAGGGCAGTGTTGTCATTGTCAAAGGCTTCGTAGGCCGCAACCATGAGGCCGGCATTCAGAAAAAAACTGACAAGGGCATCCTTGTATCGCCCGCAATAGAGAAACCCGCCGCCCGGGATGATGGAAAAGATTCCGGACAGGACGGGATTTTTCTGGTGAGCGGTTTGGGCCTTTTCAAGGGTGTTGATCTGCCGGTGGACCCCAAAGCGTTCTGCATTGCCGGGGCTGATCAGGGCCAGATAGCTCTGGGCCGTCTCCAGGGTGCCGGTGTCCAGGCTTGCTGCACTTGCGATATGCATCCGGGCCAGTTCCTGGTAGATTTTATCCTTTGTGTCCACATCTTCGGTCAATTTTAAAAAATTTTGCAGCACCACCTGGGCATACCCTGTGTTGCCCATTTCCATGAAGGCCCGGGCCTGGAGAAAATAGGATTCCCGGGTAAACGGGGTTAGTTTTTGCTGGAGAATTATCCGGTTGAAGGCCTTGGCAGCGTCATGGTAGTGTTGCTGGCGATACAGGCACATGGCGATCTTAAACTCCGCTTCCTGGCGTCTTTCGTCCCCGGGGAAAAAATGGACAAAGCGTTTGAACTCAACGATTGCCGTTTCATGGTCCTTTGCCAGATACAGGCTGTCGGCATAGGAAAACTGCATGTCCGGTGTGATGACCATCTGTTGTGCTTTTGCCGAAAGGGGGCAAAAACAACAGAGGGTCCCAAAAAGGATGGCCAATATCAGGAGAAAGGGTTTCATTTTACAGGGCTTTTCTTTTTTTCAGAGGTGTTAAACCACCAGAAGTCATTGGCTTCCACCGGGTCAAGGGTATGGGGTTCTCCGTTGATGTGGCGGGAGGGCGAGAGGGTTGTTTCGTCCCTGCCGCATCGCACCAGCCGGTCGCAGGCCATGATCCAGCCCATCAAAAGGCCGTGCTTTTCAATGGCCCGGGCCGCATATGCAGAGCAGGAAGGGGTCATGGTGCACCGGTTGCCGTCAACAGGGGAGAGGTGTTCCTGAAAAAACTGGAGGATGATGTTTTTATCCGGGCCGGCGAAATCTTGATTCTGGGCAGCGGAGATGCCGGTAAAATAGAGGCAAAAAATGAGAACCAAACCTGTCAGTTTATTCCTGGGTAACACGGAACACCTCCCGGATGGATGTAATTCCATTGAAAACCTTGATCATGCCGTCCTGGCGCAGGGTTAGCATTCCCTTTTTAATGGCGGCTGCCTTGATTTGGTTAGCATCCGATGTTTTCAGGACCAGGCTTCTTAATTCATCATCCAGTTCCATGATTTCAAAAATTGCCTGGCGGCCGGAATATCCCGTGTCAAAACAGTGGGAGCAGCCTTTGGGTTTAAAGACCGTTTTGCCGACCATTTGTTCGTTGGAATCGCCCAGACTTTTTACATCTGCCTGGGTGAGGTGATATTCCCGGCGGCAGTTGGGGCACAATACCCGGACCAGGCGCTGGGCAATGATGGTGTTCACCGATGAGGAGATCAGATAGGGTTCAACCCCGAGGTCCACCAGGCGCGTTATGGCACCGGCAGAATCATTGGTGTGAAGGGTTGAGAAAACCAGGTGGCCGGTCAGGGCGGACTGGATGGCAATGGCGGCTGTTTCAATATCCCGGATTTCTCCCACAAGGATGATATCCGGATCCTGGCGGACAATGGAGCGAAGACCTGTGGCAAAGGTCACGCCGGTTTTGGCATTGACCTGGATCTGGCCGATTCCCGTAAGGTTATATTCAACCGGGTCTTCAATGGTGATGATATTTTTGTCCGGGGAATTGATTTCCGATAATCCCGCATACAGGGTGGTGGTTTTGCCGCTGCCCGTGGGACCTGTGACCAGCACAATGCCGTTGTTCTGGCGGATGATTTTATGGAGACGGTCCACATTGGGTTCTGAAAGACCGAATTCCGACAATTTTAGGAAATAACCCGATTTGTTCAACAAGCGCATGACCAGGCGTTCCCCAAAGCCGGTGGGCACGGTGGATATGCGGATATCAATTTCCTGGTTCCCGATCCGGACCTGGGCCCGGCCGTCCTGGGGCACCCGTTTTTCGGCAATATTCATATTGGCCATGACCTTGATCCGGGAGATCAGGGAGGCCTGAAGGCGTTTGGGAGGGGTGAGCATCCGGTAGAGAATGCCGTCGATGCGGTACCGGATCTGCAGGGTGTCCTGGAAGGGTTCGATATGGACATCACTGGCACCGGCCTTGACCGCCTGGGAAATCATGTGGTTGACCAGGCGGATGACCGGGGCGTCACTGGTGTCGTCCAGCAGGTCGGCGGTCTGTTCGATATCATCGATAATGGTATATTCATTGCCTTTCATGTCCTCAACCAATTGTTTGGCACTGTCCCCGGACCGGTCATACAGGGTGTTGACGGCCGATAAAATCGCATTCCTGGGGGCAAGAACCAGGGTATAGGCGGAAAGGTGGATGCGGGAAGCCACATCATCTACACCAGACAGGTCAGACGGGTCGTTGACGGCAATGATTGCATGATTTTTATCTTTGACCAGGGGAACCACACCTATTTTTTTTAAAAACTGCCGTGAGATATCCTGTGTCCAGTGGGTGGAAACCTTTTCCATGTCAAGGGTTTCTAGGAAACAGATCCCATACACACGTCCAAGGGATTCCAGGACATCGCTTTCAGAAACCAGACGGGTTGCGGCAAGGGATTCGATCATCCGGGTCCGGTCTTTTTGGCAGACCGCGGATATTTTTTCCATGGTTTCACTGGAAAGCTTTTTTTTTTCAGAGAGTATTTTTAAAAAATCATCTATCATATTAATTGGTTACCATTGTGGTGCTAGGGTTCGGGTGTTTCAGTGGATTGACCGGATAATTTTTTCTCAATGTCATTGATTTTATCATACAGAGAAATTTCCCCTTTTTTAAAGTCTGCTTCAACGCTTTGCTTTTTTTCCTTATAGAGGGTTTGCGCCTCACTGGGATTTTTTACCACCCGCGGGGTTAAGAAGACATAAAGATTGGTTTTCTCCCCCCCTTCGGATACGTTTTTAAAGGCCCAGCCCAGGACGGGAACATCTCCCAGACACGGGGTTTTGTATTCTGTTTTTGTCAGACTTTCGTCAATGAGTCCCCCGATCACCACAGAGTGGCCGTCTTCAACAATGATGGTGGTTTCAATCTGCCGCTTAAAAGTGGTGGGTCTGTCCGGGCTGCTCTGGTTGAGGGTGTCCAGCTTGGTCAGTTCCTGGAAGACATCCAGCCGCACCAGCCTTTCCTTGCTGATCTGGGGGGTGATCTTCAGGCTGATCCCCACATCCTTGTACTCATAGGAGCTGTAGGTTTCCGTGGCAGACTCGGCAGCCGACCGTGTC
>JAHIVS010000530.1 GCA_018816605.1 Pseudomonadota bacterium | reverse complement strand
ATTTTCATACCTCACTCCATTTAATCGTGTTTACATATTCTCTAAACCGGTCCGATTCATTTTCCAATTGCGTGATCTTGTTTCCAGCCACCCCCAGGTCACCGGCCTCCCCCATTGTTTCAATGGCCTGGGCCGCCGCTTTGATCGTGTCCGCCCCCATATTGCCCGATGATCCTTTCAAAGACTGGGCCGCTGTGATCACCGCCTGTGTATCTTTTTTAGACACCGCTTTTCTGATGGCCTCTATCTTTTCCGGAAGGGTTGCCACAAATTCATTCACCAGCATTTCAAGAAATTTTTTGTCGTCCATTGCCCGCTCTAGGGCAACCTTAAGATCGAACACTATCCCCTGATTTTTTTTTGATTTTATCCGGGAATACCCGCCCACATGGGCCCTTAAAAATGCTTCATTTTGCCAGGTCAAGAGTTCGATTGTCTCGATCAAATCGGCAGGAAATACCGGTTTTGACAGGCACGCGTCCATGGGAACCCGCTCCAGCCCCTTGGGCTGATTCTCCCTCAAGTTCTCGGCCATGGCAATAATGGGAACCCGGCCCTTTTTCCCTTGTTTTTCATACTGGCGAATGGTTTGAACCATATCCATGCTTGACGGCAGGTCAATATCCAGGAGAACCAAATTGTAAGCACCTGTCTCAAATGCCTCAAAAGCACTGTCCATATCTGTTTTTGAAGTTGCGCCATAGCCGGATTTGTTCAGGATGTTCAGGATGAATTTCCCCTTGGCCCGGCCGGATTCGACCAAAAGAATCTTAACCTGCTGCTTTTTGTTCTCCTGTAAAAGATGCCGGGTGATCATCTGTTTTTGGCCCCGTTTTTGAACGGCCAGAGCTGTGGCAATACAATCATAGAGTTCCGAAGGTTTGATGGGTTTGGGAAGATATCCGTTCAGCCCCATTTCCCTGAGTCTTACCACATCTCCTGGTTTTCCCTCGGATGCCAGCATTATCATAAGAATGTCCCTGGCCCAGGGAAAGCCCATTATTGTCTTGGCCAGCAACTCACCCCCCATTCCGGGCAGCTCCATGTTCAACACAATGATATCAAAGGGCGGATTCATGGGGGGGGCGCCCTTTAATTTTTCAAGGGCAGCTTCCGGGGTATCGGCCGCCTCAAACAGGCAGTCCCAATCTTTGCTAAGGGTTTTAAACACCCGCCGGTCCATTGGATTTTCATCCACCACCAAAATTTTTTTACCCGGAAAAGAGACAGGAACCCCAATCTTTTTATTACCCCCAACCGCCTGTTTATCAAGCGTGAGGGTGAAAAAAAAAGTGCTCCCCTTGCCCGGGTAACTTTTGACCTCAAGGGTACTGCCCATCAGCCGAACCAGTTTATTGGAGATGCTGAGTCCAAGGCCCGCCCCCCCGTACTTACGGGTGGCGGACCCGTCTGCCTGGACAAAAGAACCAAATATCAAGGAGATCTGATCGGCGGCAATGCCGATCCCCGTATCAATGACCTCAAACAAGAGGTCAGCGGTATGGTCGTCTTCTCTTTTAAGAAAAACATTAACCTTGATCTTTCCTTTTTCCGTGAACTTAACGGCATTGGAACAAAGGTTGACCAATACCTGGCGCAGGTGCCCGGGATCTCCCACCAGCAGGGAGGGGACAAGCTGATGGACAAAGAGACCAAACCCCAGACCCTTTTCCTCAGATTTTCGTCCCATGGCGGCAGCTATGGTTTCAACCAGGGTCCGCAAATCAAATCCGATGTGGTCGCAGTCCGTTTTCCCCGCCTGGATCCTCGAATAATCCAGCATGTCATTGACCACGGCCATGAGGGAAGCTGCACTTTTTTGCAAAATTTCCACAAACTCCTGCTGTTCCTCATCCAGCCGGGTATCCAGCAAAAGGTCAATCATTCCCATGATATGGTTCATGGGGGTTCTGACCTCATGGCTGATATTGGAAAGAAATTGCCCCTTGGCCCGGTTTGCCGCCCGGGCCTCCTGCCGGGACGCTACCAGGTCCGTTATATCCTGGAGAGTGACAACTATTCCGTCAAAAGTATCGGTCTCATCCCTCAGGGGTGCGGCACTCAACCTCACAGGGACCATCACCCCGTGCTTTGTTTTCCGTCGGGTTTCCATACCGGAAACCGTATCCCCGGCCAGAACTCTGGCAACAGCTTGTCCGGTCAGTGATGCCTGATCTTCCGGGACAAAATCAATCCGTTCGCCCAGAAGTTCATGGCGATTCCAGCCGAACAGCCGTTCAAACCCGGAATTTACATAGGTGGCCAACCCGTTCCTATCGTATACGACAATGGGCTCTGCACAGGTTTCGATGAGGGTTTCAAGCTTCATTTTATCCTCAGGCTGTCCCGCCACAAGAAAATTTTTCTGGTTCGGTCATATTGATCCAGGTAATCGGTATCGGCTCCGGTCAATTTGTCCCATCCACCGGGCATCCTCTGTTCATGGTGGTCCATGAGATTTGCCACATGGACCAGGCCGCAAAGATCAAATCCTTTGACGATGCTGGCAGAGGGGCTGTGGTGGAAGGCCACCCCCTCGACAATATTATCGGGTAACCCCCATAACCCCAGCAGATATGCGCCGACCTGGGCATGGGTCACACCCAGAATTTTAAGTTCTGCCCCATGGACAGGCACCTGGTTTTTGGTTACATAGGCCATGACCTCCTTGTATTCATCCGAAAAATTGTCTGCCAGAAGCAACCGGCCCAGATCGTGAAGAATTCCGGCAATCATGGCATTGTCCGAGTCTTCCTTGGTCATGTTCTCAAGAATCGCAATTTTTTTGGCAATGGCGCCGGTCCGGACACAATGGTCGTATATTTTGGATACCGGCAAAAGGGCCATGGTGGTTTCCCGAAACTTGGCAAAGACCTCAATGCTCAATATCAGGGTTTTCACCACGTCAATTCCCAGGAGCACAACCGCCTCCATTGGGGTGGACACATGCCGGGGCATGCCGAAAAAAGAGGAATTTACCAGTTGAAGTATCTTGGCGGTCATCCCGACATCCATTGAAATGATAGCCCCCACACTTGCGGCAGATGCGTCCTTAGAGTTGAGTTCCGCCATGATTCGCGTATACAGGGCGGGCAGGATGGGCATGGCATCAATCCCGGAAATGACATATTGAAGGGATTTTTTATTGAGGGTATCCCGCAGGTAACAGGCCCGCGTGACAGCATCAACTAGCACCTGTTTCTCACAGGGTTTGGAAAGATATTGATGGGCGGACTTTACGGTTTTCATGATCATTTCCTGGTCAGAATGTCCGGAAAGAATAATCCGGACCATCATGGGATATTCTTCCTTAACCTTCCGGAGCAATTGGGCCCCATCCATCCGGGGCATTCTCATATCGGTAATAATCACATCGAACGACTCTTTTTCAAGGCGTTCAAGGGCTGTGGCGGCACCATCGGCAAATGCCATTTCCCATTGTTCTCTCAAGGATCTTAAGCTTCTTTGAAGTCCCTTTAAAATATTGGGTTCATCATCTACAAATAAAATACGCCGTTTCATCACTATTTCCTTTTCCACTCTGTTTGCTGGCAGAAAAAAATACCCGGTCCTTCACTGCCCGAGAAAACCGGCCCGGCAGTTGGCGGTATCCCCGGTTCACAGGTCATGTCCCCCATACATTACATCAGGCCAGGTCAAGTACGAACACACCGCACCTTTAAACACGCACTCGCTTTCCTGTTTTAATTGTTTTTTTGAAATTTCGTCCGAATTATGCATCAGTTTAAAAAAATAAAGCACTTTATTCAAGAACAAATATCTATAAAGGCTTCCGAAAGACTTTGGCCCTGCTTTTCTTTCTTTTGAGTTGATCTTTTATTCCGGTGCTGGTAAATCGTAAGCCCTATGAAAATATTTCTTGGCATATCCTCCTTTCAAATGCTGGCCATGTTCAGGCGAGGCCTTTTTTACAGCTATCTGACCATCTACCTGCGGCATTTTCTGGGGCTTTCCGTGACCACCACCACCTTGTTTGCAACCCTTCCCATGATTGTGAATGTGGTGAGCCAGCGCTATCTGTGGGGGGTGATTTCAGACAAGTACCAAAAACGCAGATCCCTGATCATCTGGGGGGAAATCCTGGCAGGCCTGGGCACCATCCTGCTATGGGCCTGCCACCTGATCCCTTCTGAAAAAGATGCCGCCGGATGGGTGATCATCATCGGGCTTTCCCTGATTGAAGTTTTCTGGTCCATGTCCAATATCGGGTGGAGCGCCCTGATCTCTGATGTTTACGAACAAGGAAACCGAACGAGAATAATGGGAAAGCTTGAAAGTCTGGGGGGTGTCGGCCGGGTCATGGGCGTGCTTGCGGGAGGCCTTTTGTACGACCGCATGGGAACAGCCTTTCCGGGATGGGGGTTTTACCAGGGCATCCTTTTCTGGATATCCGGGGCTGTCATGTTTGTGTCTGTTTTCCCCATGTTGATGGTGCCCGAAGGCGGCATGGGCAAACCGCTGGCGAAACACTTCCAAGAAAAAATAGGGGACCCTTTTGTTCCCCGCACCTTTTTCATCTTCATCGCGGCCATGACCCTGATACACTTTGGCAGGAACGCCGTGGCCGTTACCCTGCCCCAATACCTTTCCCTGGCCCCGGGCCTTAACCTGTCCGCCCTTACCCTAAGCCATGTGGTCAATATCCGGTCCGTGGGCATTATCATCACAGGATTATTGGCCGGCAGACTGTGTCAGCGCTTCGGAGAACGCCGTCTTTTGGCACTCTCCTCTGTTGCCGCCGCCCTGGCCCTGTTTATCCTGGGGATCTTTCCATCCCTTTACTGGGTCTGCATCAGCTCCTTTTTAATGGGATTTTCCGACGTTCTTATTATGGCCGCCTCCTATGGGCTGGCGGCTTTTTATATCCCCGCCCCCAAAAGGGGCAAATTATTTGCCGTTTTTAATGCCACCTTTTTTCTCAGCTGGGGCATGGCCGGCACCCTCATCTCAGGTCCCATCACCGACGGCCTCATCTCACTGGGAGGATTGGAAACCGATGCCTATAGAACTTCCTTTAATGTTTCGGCCCTCATCACACTGGCCGGTGTGGCGGTTCTGCTTGCCCTGTTTTATGATGAGCGCAGGTTAACCCGGATGAAGGCTTAACCGGATTGTTTTCCCGTTATCCGGGTAATTTCAACCTTTATCAGGGCTGTTTTTTGAAGATTCTCCCCTGGAAACGCAAAGACCCTTCTGGAATACTGGGCCATGATCACGCCAAGACCCTTGATTTTTTCCGCGATATCCGCCACCAGGAAAGCACGGCCCTCCCCAATCACACTTTTAAAGGCCATCCCCCATTCGCAGGCCTCTTTGTTTTTCACAAGCTTGATCACCTGATCAAACTCAAAACAAACATGGGGATTCTGTCTTAACACCGCCATTTTCCGGCCCTCCAGGGCAGAATGAAAATAAAGATGGGTGCCGTCATATCCAAAACTTAAAGGCACCACATAGGGCTTATCCCCGTCCACCATGGCCAGCCGGCAAACCTTAGACTGTCTGATAATCTGATCAATAACCGCTGGATCTGTTATTTGCTTTTCTTTTCTCCTCATGGAATTGCCCCCTTAAAAATGTCAAATTCTGATGCAGATATGCCGCTGACGCCCAGGGGGCGTTCTGCTGCATCATGGCAGTCCGATCCGCCGGTTACAAAAAGCCCATGGGTCTGTGCCCAGGACCTAAGAATCTGCTCATGTTCTTTGGTATGCCCCGGATAGTTGACCTCAAGCCCCCGGATCCCGGCCTCAATAAACTCGGGTAACATTTGTTGAACCGTTTCAAGGGGGGGCAGCACTTCCTTATAATGCCCTTGTCCGGGAAAGGAACCGGCAGCCGGGTGGGCCAGGACAGCCACAACAGGAAGGGTGTTGATGAGGGTCCTTCCCTGTGACAATTCTATGCCCGACGGAAGATAGGCCGGGCTGTCGTTGCCGATTACCCGGTTGACCGCCTCCCGGCCCTCAAGACCCAGACGCTCTGCCAGGGCCAATGCAAAATGCCGCCGGGTGGCATTGGCGCTGTAATGGGCAATGTCCTGAAACCCAAGATCCCGTTTTAACAGGGGGGTGTCCCCTTTGGGCCCGAACACCCGATTAATCATGGCAATCCGGGCTTTGACCAGTCCCTCCCCCCTGCCCTGGGCCAGTATCCGTTCAAAGGTTTGGACAAAGGCATCATCTGCCAGTCTTGCCCGGGAAAAATAACAGAGCAGATGAAGGGTTCCTGTAAAAAAGGGCCGTTTAAACCGGATGGAAACCTCCACACCGGGAATTATCTCAATTTGGCAGTCATCCCCTGCCGCAATGGCGGTTGAAAGCCCTTGGAGGGAATCATGATCTGTGATGCCCAGGGCTTTCAACCCCAGGGACTTTGCCTGTTTTACCAGGGTTTCCGGTGCAAAATCCCCGTCCGAGGCTGTGGTATGATTGTGTAAATCCGCAACTATTTTCGGCTTCATATTTGTTTTTCCCCTCCCCGGTATAAGTTTAATCCTTCATGGGTCTGTTTTTATACCGCTTCTACCGGCAAAAAGAAAATATTCTTTGTGATTATTTTTTTAAGATATCGTTTGATTTTTATGCATTAAATGTTAGAAGAAAAAAAACTCTTTTTTTGGTAATCATTTTAAACATAACGGCGCATACATAATTTATGGATACTGACATGGATATTTTGAACACCCTTGGAAAAATTGAATCGCCTGGAGGGGCTCTCACCATTTTTAAACAGAAAATGGATGCTGACCATCTGGCCCGGATATCAAGAATAAAACATCCGGGCATTCTCATGCGGATTGCCAATGCGATTGTTATTTGTAATCCGGACAGGGTCTTTCTCAATACCGGATCACCCGAAGACAAGGCGTTTATTCGAAATCTGGCCATTGAAAAAAAAGAAGAAAGCCCCCTTGCCATGGAAAATCATACCATTCACTTTGACCTGGCAGGCGAACAGGGACGAATCGTGGACCGGACCTTTTACATTGCCAACCCCGAAGACCAGATCTCCTCCCTTGCCAACCGGATGGACCGCCAAAAAGCCCTGGAGGATATCCGTTCCAGCCTGACGGGCATCATGGAAGGCATGACCATGATTGTGGGATTCTACATGAGGGGACCTGTGGGCTCGCCTGTTTCCAATCCCGCACTGGAAATCACCAGTTCCGCCTATGTGAGCCATAGTGCCGAACTGCTCTACCGGAATGCCTATGATGATTTTGACACGGAGGTTGTCAACCAGGGCCATTTTTTCACCAACCTCCATTCCCAAGGGAAAAACAGACCCCAGGATCTGCCCGATGCAAGGGTCTTCATGGACAGAAAATTTCAGACCACCTATAGTTATAAATGCACCTATGCCGGCAATACCCTGCTCCTAAAAAAAGGGAATCACCGGTTTGCCGTGGACAAGGCCGTCTACACAAACAGGGGAAAAGAATTGTCCGAACATATGTTTATTACCGGCATTTCCGGCCCTTCCAACCGGGTGACCTGGTGTGCCGGAGCCGCCCCCAGCGGATGCGGCAAAACCACCACCGCCATGGCCGGCAGCGTATTTGTCGGAGATGACCTGGCCCAGATGTGGATTGCAGATGACGGCAGTATCCGGTCCATCAATCCGGAGAACGGAATCTTCGGGATTGTGGAAGATGTGAACCTTGAGGGTGATCCCTTGCTCATGAAGGTTTTAAGGAATAAAGGACACGAGGTCATCTGGAGCAATGTGCTCATAGATGAAAACAAGGTTCCCCACTGGGTGGGAAATAACGAGCCCCCCCCCCAAAAAGGCATTAATTTCCAGGGAGAATGGCAGGCGGGAAAAACAGATGCCGCCGGCAAACCCGTCCCCCTGTCCCATCCCAATTCCCGGTGTACCCTGGCTTCCAGTTCCCTTGACAATTATTCCCCCGAAGCCCAGAATCCTAAAGGGGTTCTGACCCGAATCTTTACATACTCGGGCAGGGACGCCGATACCATGCCCCCGGTCTGGGTGGCACAGGATTCGGACAACGGCGTGGTCATCGGCGCCTGCATCGTCTCGGCGGCCACGGCAACTGAGGTGGGTGCCGTCGGAATCAAGCGGGCTCCCTGGGCCAATGCCCCTTTTATTCCAGGGGCCTTAGGCGATTACATGGATGCCCAGTTCAAATTTTTCGGCAATCCCGCCATCGGGAAAGAACACAGGCCGGTCATGGCCGGGCTCAACTATTTTCTGACGGAAAAGGCCCGGGGAGGATCCAGCAGCCGGCTTCTGGGTGAAAAAAAAGATGTCAAGGTCTGGCTTGCCTGGCTGGAAAGATATGCCCACAGCGAAATGGGATTTTTGACCACCCCCATCGGCAACCTGCCCAAATATGATGAGTTACAGCAATTGTTTGAACAGCTTCTTGACAAAAAATACCCCCGCTCCCTTTATGAAAAACAATTTTCCCTCTATTGCGACAATATTGTCCAGCGCATCGAACTCCAGGAGGCAGCCTATGCAAAGGAAGAGGCAATTCCCCGGCAGCTGTTTGATATTCTGGCCAACCAAAAAAAGGAACTCATAAAATTAAAGGATAAACATGGCACCATTATCCTTCCTGAAATGCTGTCATAGATTAAGGTCTACTCTAAAGAACACGATTTCGCTGTTCAGATCCCTAGGAACAGTCAAATTCCATCGTGGAAACATTTAGAGACAAAAAAATTATCTTATTAATTTTTTGATAGCGTATTAAGGGGGCAAATAATGAATAATGCCAGTGCTTTTAAGGTTATTCTCAGCATTCTGATTGATTTTTGCTTTCTTTTGATTTGGTTATTTTTGCAATCTGCACTTGAATATTTTGAAAGGAATCTATCTCTAACCTATTATAATTTATTGTACTATACTTTTTTAAAGTGGATTTTTTCCATTGCTTCTTTAGTGATGATTGTCTTCTATATTATCAAAGATTGCATTGCCGCTATGAAGAAATAGTAAAAAAAAAGAACAGCAACAGAACCGAGGCTAGGAATGGGACAATACAGGCGAAAAAAAATCGTTCGAAATATATTATAGCTGCTCTCTTCATTGAGTATTGCAAGGGCAGTTTTTGACTGGCAAAGTAATTTTTAAAATCCATTTTTCTCCTTCCATGCGTTGATGGAAAATACCATATTTGCTTTATTATGCAATAAAAAACGAAACTGCAAAAAAAAACTGGAAAGGAAATATCAATGAGCAAGATATCCCAGATCGACATGTACCATGTGAGAATTCCCCTTGACCGCCCCTTTTATCCCAGCTGGATACCCGGGTATCCGGCCACGGACAACCGATTTGATCTGATCCGTATCACAACAAAAGACGGCATCCAGGGGTATAGCGCAGGACCTGCCATTGCCTCGGAAAGACAGGGGATTGGCAATTTAATCGCCCCCTATCTCCTGGGACATGATGCCACTGACATAAATCTGATGCTCCAGCGCCTCAGAGAAGTATCCTATCTGGGGGTCCGGGCCAACTGGATAGAGCCGGCTTTCTGGGATATCAAGGGGAAACTGGCCAACAAACCGGTCTATGAATTGCTGGGAGGCCGAAGGGAGCCTGTGGAATTGTATGCCTCCACAGGGGAAATAAAGGACGGGGACTCCCGGATTTTTGAAGCCCGGGCACGCCTTGCCGAAGGCTTTAAGACCATCAAAATCAGGGTCCATGACTTTGATGTACAGACCGACATTGCCCATGTGAAGGCGGTTGTGGATGCGGTGGGGGACAAAATGGCCATTGGGGTGGATGCCAACCAGGGCTGGCGGGTGACCATTATCAATGACGCCCCCCTGTGGGACCTGGATCGGGCCAAATATTTTGCCGATGCCTGTGCGGAGATGAAGATCGCCTGGCTGGAAGAGCCCCTTCCCATGGACGACTATGAGAATCTTTCCGCCCTGACCCGATACAGCAGAATTCCCATTACCGGCGGGGAAGTCCATACAAACGGCAAGGCGGAACTTAAATACATGGTGGAAAAAAAATGCTATGATATTTTCCAGCCCGACGCCATCATGACCGGCGGTATTTCCCACACACTGGACATTGCGGCCCATTGCAGACACCACGGCTTAAAATTCACCCCGCACACATGGACCAACGGTATTGGATTTGCCGTGAATCTGAACGTTCTTCTGGCCAGCGGATTTAATGGAACAAAGCCCCTGGAATATCCGATTAATCCGCCCTCCTGGACCATCGGGAAGCGGGACGGCATCCTTAAAACCCCCTTTGAACATACAAACGGAATCCTGAATCCCACCTATAACCCGGGTCTGGGATTTGACATCGACCCGGACAAGCTCAAAAAATATGGCAAAAAATTTTTCACCATGAACAAAAGAAAGCTTGTGTTCTACACCATACGGGACAAAGGACTTTTAACGGCTCTCCGGCTCAACTCAAACAAAAAAAAATACGGCGTGGATGCCCGGAAGAAAATCAATGGATGATCCCCAGAAGCTCCACCTCAAACACAAGGGTCTGCCCGGGTTTGATGGCATCTCCCGCCCCCTGGTCGCCATAGGCAAGGTCGGACGGAATATACAGCTCCCACCGGGATCCCACCGGCATGAGCTGCAGGGCCTGGACCCACCCCTTGATAACACCGCCCACCTGGAAAACAGCCGGTTTCCCCCTGGTAAAAGAAGAATCAAACACCGTACCATCCAGAAGGCTGCCCTTATAATGGCATTCCACTGTGGCATCGGGTCCCGGCAAGGGGCCGTTGCCCTGTTTGAGAATCTTATACTGCAGGCCGGACGACAGGGTCACCACGCCTTCCTTTAGCTTGTTCCCTTCAAGAAACCTGGCCCCTTCCGCGCGGTTTGCCTCGGACAAACGCCTTGCCGCTTCCATCTGTTTTTGCCGGGCAATCCGCTGGTAGGCCATGAGCATCTGGGCAAGCTGGTCTTTTTCCATGTTCGGTTTGCCGGCATGGCTGTCTGTCACCCCCATGATAAAATATTTTGGATCCAATTCCATGTATTGGGTCACATTTTTAAAGATGTCATACCCCAGGGCATAGGAAATCTGCCGGGCCAGATCCCCTGATTCCTGAACAGAGATTTCTTTTTTTTCCCCGGACACCGTCTGGGAACCTTCTTGTCCGGCAAAGACAATCGTTCCAAAAACCATGCCCCACACAAAACCGGCCAGTATCATTGTTCGTTTCATCCTCATTCTCCCTGGTCCATAATTTTATATAAAATTGGGTGTGTCCATTTTATCCGGGAGACGGTAGCAAAATCAGCTGGGCTTTACAATCTTTAACTTCCCGGGCACCAGACAAAAACCTTTCCCCCTGCCCTTTAAAAAAATACCCGGCAACCCTCTTCTTTTCTACTTGATTTTATAGACAAATCTGACTATCATCAATTCTTTTGGGCCATCGAAGCGTTCATTTTTTTAAGATTTAATAAAAATTCGATCCAAAGGATTTTTCAGCCGTAAGCTGTTACATATAGATTTTTAGAGAACAGGAGGAAGAAATGGCAACAATTGTATATCGTGAGGAAATGGCCCAAGGGACCATCATTCTCAACGAGATAGAAGCACCCCGAATATCCCGTAAAGCCAAACCCGGTCAGTTCGTGATACTTCAGGCAGACGAAACCGGCGAACGTATCCCCTTGACCATGGCGGATACAAACCCGGAAAAAGGGACCATCACCATTATCTATATGGTGGTCGGCAAATCCACTGCACGGTTCAAAGAGTTGCAGGTAGGAGATACCTATTACGCTCTCATCGGGCCCCTGGGGGCCCCCACCCATGTTGAAAAAGTGGGAAAGGTTGTCTGCGTGGGCGGCGGAACCGGCATCGCCGTGCTCCATCCCATCACCCGGGCCCTGAAAGAGGCCGGCAATGAGGTCACCACCATTTTGGGCTCCAGAAGCTATGACCTGCTCATCATGGAAGAAAAAATGAGGGCGGCATCGGACCTGTTCCACATCTGTACCGATGATGGGTCCAAGGGCCACCACGGATTTGTAACCGATGTATTAAAGCAGGTTCTTGCCAAAGATGACATCTCTTTGGTGGTGGCCATCGGCCCCATCCCCATGATGAAATTCTGCAGCCTGATCACCAGGGAAAAAGGGGTAAAAACCCTTGTGAGCCTGAACCCCATTATGGTGGATGGTACCGGGATGTGCGGCTGTTGCCGCGTCACGGTCGGAGGAGAAACCAAATTTGCCTGTGTTGACGGGCCGGAGTTTGACGCCCACAAGGTGGATTTTGATGAACTGGCCAAACGCCTGGCTTCTTATCTTGAAGATGAGAAGAACAGCATGGATGCATATAAAAACTGCAAGGTACAATAAAAACACCGGAGACGGTTGTATATACGGAGGATTAAATGGCAGACAACAAACCAAAGAAAGAAGCCGTACCCCGGGCAAAAATGCCCGAACAGGACCCGGATGTCCGGCGCAGAAATTTTATTGAGGTCCCCCTGGGACTCACCCCTGAAATGGCCATTGCAGAAGCCGAAAGATGCCTTCAATGCAAAAAACCCGCCTGTGTAGAAGGATGCCCTGTGTCAGTTGATATTCCGCATTTTATCAAGCTGATAGCTGAAAATAATTTTTCAGGGGCTGCCAATAAATTGTGGGAGCGCAATGCCCTTCCCGCGGTTTGCGGAAGGGTCTGCCCCCAGGAAGAACAATGCGAAGGCCGCTGTATTGTAGGGAAAAAAGGACAGCCCGTTGCCATCGGGTATCTTGAAAGATTTGCAGCCGATTATGAACGGGAAAAGGGTGCAGGGGAAGTCCCTGCGGTGGAGGCCAAAACCGGCAAAAAAGTGGCTGTCATCGGCTCCGGCCCCTCGGGGCTCACCGTTGCAGGCGACCTGCTGCTCAAGGGCCATGAGGTCACCATTTTCGAAGCCTTCCACAAACCCGGCGGGGTTCTGGTCTATGGCATCCCCGAGTTCCGGCTGCCCAAGGAGATCGTGGCTTCGGAAGTTGCCACTCTGGAAAAGATGGGTGCCAGGATCGAAT
>JAHIVS010000529.1 GCA_018816605.1 Pseudomonadota bacterium | reverse complement strand
TGTCAAAAAAACCCAGGCCAATGACCAGGATTAAAAAGTATAACTGAACTGCAATGAGGCTATAGCAGAAAAACCGCAAAGCAGTAGGGGATCTTTTGGTTTGAAAAAAAAAGGATACAACAGCAATTCCTTGAAAAAAATAAACAAGCATTAAAACAATCAGACAATTGATGCTGATATATTTGGGCACTTCCATGGGGAGAAACAAAATTAAACCCAGGGCGATGACTGCCCAGACAAGATAGTCCGGTGCCCTGTACTGGTTTAAATTTTCCATACTTTTGAGGGTGATGCCTTTTCTCAGCAAGAGTTTTTTGATGATCAGGATATTCAGCCACATGGTTGCCAGGAAAGAGGTTGTGAACATCCCGGGCAGGACAACGAGAAATGCGGTGTTCAGCATTTCAATCTGGTCTTTTTCAATTCCCATGTCCGTGTAAAGCTGAGCCGTCAGGCCGAAATAACGGGTGAGATAGTCGGAAACAACCGCACCCATGGTCACTCCCTGAAAAGCAGTGTATAGAAAAAAGGCGGCAGCAGCAGATCCCAAAACGCCCAAACCAGTTAAAATCATGGTTTTTTCCATACCCATATGCTGTTCAATACACTCTCCCAAGAAAAACCCCGTCATGAGAAGTGATCCGAAATAGAGTATGTCAAATGCGAGTCCCTGGGTCATTAGTAGCAGCACAAAAAAGCTGATGCCAATAATGACACCACCGCTTTTTCTTCCTAACTTCAGCCTGTAAAACAGAACGGGCAGGGGAAGAAACAGCAGTGCAAACACCCCCAACAGGGGAAATGTAAAAATGATTGCAAAAATTAAAATGCACAGGGATGTCCCCATGATAATTTCTTTTACAATAGGGGGGGGTGTTATGGTACCGGTCACCTGTAATACTCCAGCCAATTATCTTTTATTAATGCATTGGGCGGCCGACAAACGGCAGCAGTGCTATCTGGCGGGATTGCTTTATCGCCAGAGAGAGTTGGCGCTGGTGTTTCGCGCATGTTCCCGTAATTCTTCGGGGCATGATCTTACCCCGTTCAGTGATGAATTGTCTCAAAGCTTTCGGGTTTTTGTAGTTGAGTTCAAGGGCATTGTCTACACAGAATCTACAGATTTTTTTTCGTTGAAAAAATCTGTTTTTACCACCAGTTTTTTGATTTCTATACATGATATTTCTCCTTCAATCAGTCCTGCACTTCTGTGGTTTCGTCGGATTCTTCAACCGCTGTTTCAGCAGCAGCAGCTGTTTCCCGTTCTGCCGCCATCTCCTCGGCAGCTTTTGCAGCTTCCTGGGCATCGGCAACTTCTTTTTCAAGGGATTCAACAGTTACATCATCGGAAAGCAGGATGGTCATGAACTTTAGGATATCATCGGTAAGACGGAAATTTCTTTCAAGTTCTTTTACAAGGTCTCCGGTGCCGCCGTATGTCACGCATACATAATGGCCCCGCAGTTTTTTTTTGATTTCATAGGCCATTTTCTTATTGCCCCAGTCATCAAAATTTAAAAGGATTCCATTTTCCTTGGCAATGATATTTCTGACTTTATCAAACAGGTCCAAGCGCGCTTGGTCCTGGAGATCAGGGTCAGAAATAAATACGGTTTCATATTTCCTCATTTTGTCTCCTTACGGATATAAAGCCCCGGCATCTTACCGGAGCAAGGATTAATGCTTATAAAAACACCTGCCAATCAGGTATTTGTAAAAACTATTTTGTATATCATTAAACCGCTTCCGGGTCAAGTTGAATCTTGTCGGTAGTTTAAGGCACCGGCATTGGAACATCCCGGGAAGTTTTAATCATCGGCCGTAAAAATTTTGAATTAGGGGGCTTTGATACCCCTGGGCGATCAATTTTTTAAAAATCCGGGGTTTAAAAATCGGGACAGGTAATATCAGAAAATTCAAATTTTATGGATCAAGGTTTATATTTTAGATATCCTTGATTTTAAGCGGTCATCATCCAGGACTCCTTATATTTGAAGTGAACAGGACCTGTGGGCTCGGGGTCGAATATGGGGGGGGTAATGAAACCGGACGAGATCGATTTTTTTCACAAGGCCACCATGCGGATTTGCGGGAGTCTGTTGATT
>JAHIVS010000528.1 GCA_018816605.1 Pseudomonadota bacterium | reverse complement strand
TGGAAAAATACCAGTCTCCGGTATTCAAGCCATGAGAGGATCAAAGAAGAATCTTTCCTCTTATCATGATCGATCTGGGTGAAGATCTCCCGGTCCCTTGCAAGGGTATTTTCTCTCTGTTCACCTGCATCCCTTTGATCGTCTATGTTCAAAAGGTAGTCCAGGTCAATGATATCGTTCAAGTGAAGGGTCATGATTTTTATTAACAGATCACAGCATTTTTAACAATTGCCTTTGAAAATTCATCCAAAAGAAGTGATTTTAAGTTCCACCTGTGCCAATAAAGGTCCACTCCGATATGGGTCTCGGGCACAAGATCGATGAGGTGACCGCTCTTTATATGGGGCAGTCCCTGGAGATCCGGAACCATGCCATAGGCCAGACCCGCAAGAATCAAGTCAACAAATTTTTCCGGAGAGGGCAGATAATGAATGGGAATGTTTTTGAAAAAATTTTCCGATGTTGATTTTTCGGAGAGGGGTGTTTGAAAAATCGTGTTTAAAAACCGGGCATGGAGATCATCCTTGCGATTGAACACAACTCCGGGAGCTGTTCGAAGACGATCCTTTTCAACCCCCCGGGGAAAATGGGCGGTTAAAAATCGGGGGGCGGCCACCATTCGATAATTCATGGTCCCAATGGAGGTGACCGAACACCCCTGAACGGGAGTGTTTTCAGAGCTGATACAGCCGGATACCTCTCCGTTTCTGAGCAGTTTGTGGGTTTGCTCCTGGTCATCCACCTTTAAATCCAGCAGTACCCGGTTTTCCTCTAAAAAAGAGGTTATTGCCGGATAAAACCAGGTGGCCAGGCTGTCGGCGTTAATTCCTAAAGAAAACAGGTGAAAATTTTCCCGGGCCAAAGGGATCAGGTTCCCCTCAAGGTCTGCTTCAAGGCTTTGCACCTGAAGATAATGTTTGAGCAATAGTTTGCCTTGGGTGGTGGGCATCGGCGGAATCGTCCGGGTCACCAACAGGGTTCCCACCTGGTCCTCCAAGAGTTTTATCCTCTGGGAAACAGCCGACTGGGTGAGGTTCAGCCGCTGGGAAGCCTTGTCAAAGCCCCCCTCCTGAACAACATTGGCCAATGCCTGTAATAATTTATAATCTAACATAGGGGGGTTATACCATAATTCTTTTTAACCGTGCATTAAAATCAGGACCGGTGCCATGGAACTTTCGGGAGGTCACCTGATTTTGTATGCCGGGAAAAAATCGGATCTGCCCCTGGCGTTTCGTCTAGGGACAGGTCCCCAGGGACAGATCGGAAGGCTTCGCCATCAGGCAGTCCAGTCTGCCTCCTGCACAGAGCTGACACTGCCGTCTTCATTTAAGGCAATGGAGGAGCGTTTAATCCTTGCCAACAATTCATTGTCCTTGTTTTTCATATCAAAGGCCGTGTCCACCCCGGCAAGATAGATCGCCCCCATCCCGGCATCTTTGATCCGGGTAAGGTGCATCTCACCGTTTTCATCCATCCCATAGAGGCTTAAGTCATCAAACACGGCATCGTTTTCATCAATCCAGAAATTCTTATCCAGATCATAGGCGGCAAGTTCTCCAAATCCGTCTCCGGTTGAGGGCCCGAACAATTCGTAGCCGTCATTGATCATCCCGTTCTTGTTTTTGTCCAGGGCTAAAAATCCGGTTCCCCATGCGGGCGCCTGGATCTTCTCGGGATTTCCATCCAGGTCCAGGTCAAAGGAAAAGGCAACCCCGGAAAATTGGGGGGTGGTTACCCCGGCATTGACAATCAGGGGATCGATCAAGGCATACCCCTTTTCTGTATAGGCAAAAGACTCCTCCCTGAAAAAGGAGCGCGCCATCTCCATTTCAAATGAAAAATTAATTTCATTGCCATCCAGGGTGTTGACCACTCCGTTGGCAGAAAATTGTGTCTGTTCAGATTCAGCATAGGAAAAGCGCGCAGATTCCGAATATTCATAGGCAGACAGCCGTGGGGGCGGTTGGGTGGCATCTCGGAACGAGAGATTGCTGTTTAGCTGACTGATGCGGCTCAGGTGAAAACAACCGCCGGAGGATTGTCGGATCACATTCAATCGGCTGAAGTCATCCATAATGGCATCCAGCATCTGTCTCATTTTTTCCATTTCAGCCACGAACTGATCGGTCAGTTCAATGGCAGGCTGGCCCTCTAACAGAACCGGTCGGTACCACGCCCCGGATTTGTCCACCGCCGGTTCTGTGGTTTTCCGGGGGATCACTTC
>JAHIVS010000527.1 GCA_018816605.1 Pseudomonadota bacterium | reverse complement strand
GCCTGCAACCAGACAGGATATAAGGGCCGTATTGCCCTGCATGAACTGCTGACTGGCACACCAAGAATCAAACAAATTCTACAGAAAAATGCCACCGTGAATGCTATCCGGCAACAGGCAGTTAAAGAAGGGATGCGCTCCATTCACCAGGACGGTATTGCCAAGGTTTTTGGCGGATATACAGATTACCGCCAGGTAAAAATGGTGTCCATAACCCTATGAAAGATGACTTCTGAGTTGTCGCACCTTATCGCAATAGGTTTTCCGGCAGGCTGTTTCCACCTCCAGCAGGGTTGCAAAGGCCTGGGAAAAATCATTCATGCCCAGGGTAAACACCCCATGGCCGTAAACAATCGCATGATTTGAGGTTCCGAATGCCGGGGGCAGGGTGTTGCATAGGCCGGTTGGGCCTGTCCCCACCTCTCCCGGAACGATGGGAACCCTGCCGATAGCCCTTTTTTGGGGGCAGCGGGTATGGCAGTGATCCCGGTGACGACAGGCCGCTTTTTCTGCCGGATCACAGGCCATGGAAAGGATCACTGAAAATTTCGGATGTCCGTGGAGAATCGCCCTGCACCCGGTTTGGGCAATGGTTTGTATATGGGCGGTCAGTTCGCTGGAAGCCGTAAGCGCTGCACTGGAAGATCCGTCCAGTCGAACAGGATCGATGCAGCCTTCCAGTTCATCCAGGGAGCTGCCGGTCTGGCTGATATACAAGATATGGTTGTGGCAATAGGAGATATTGCCGAAATAGGAATCCACAAGGCCGTATTCTACCGTTTTACGGCCTGCCTGGACAATGGCGGCATATAGCTGTTCTTCTGTGGAAAAAGGCCCTTTGGCAAGATCGGGCAGGCCCGGCTGCCCGAGAAAGATATCCGGCAACAGGCCGTCGAACAGATCGTTACTCTCTTTGTTTGCCCTTCCCAATTGCAGGTCTTCCAGGTAATCTGCAAAAAATTTTACAAAACAGGCAAAACAGACGGAACTTGCCACCACAAACCCCTGCTCCGGACTGACCGTTCCGTGGGCGATGACGGCAATGCCTGAAAACTCAGGCTCATCCGCTGGCACGGCAATGATGACACTTTTTCGTTTTTTTAATGCGGCAACGATTTTATCCGCAGAAAACCGGCCGATAACGGGCAGGTCGTGGAGAAAGGTCCGGGTTTCACAATCTTTGGGTTCAATCAATCCATGGGTGTCCAGTGCTTTTTGGGCCAGATACCGGATAATCGGTTCATAGGGGGCCTTGGGCCGTAAAAAAACCAGAGAGTTTATGTTTAAGTTTTGGAAAACCTGTTCTAGCACCTTGATCTCAGGGCCTGTGCGATTCCAGACCAGGGTGTCATCAAGGCCTCCCACAATCGGGCTTAACGGGCCCGTTCCTTCTGCCAGTCCGGCTGAGAACAATTTGTTTGCATATTTTTTTACAAGCGCTTCCATTCAAGTCCCAATGCATTTGCTTTTTCTTCCAGAGGATTTCCGGAACTATCCAGTCCCCGGATCCGATAATATTTTTCCCGGGCTGTTAGAAATTGCCCCCTGTCAATGGGCGCAACCTGGATCTGGTTGCCGCAGGTTCCCGGCTCATTGAAAAACCGCCGGGGCAAATCATCGTCCCTTGCATCAAAGCCGTTTAAACTATTGATGATCCGTTCATTGTAGTAGATGCGTTCCCCGATGGAAATAAGATCCTGGGCAGAGCTTTTCTCTCCTGTAACAGCGGTATAGGCCTTGGCATATTCTTCAAGGCCTGCCGCAAAAAAAATAAATTTACAGGCCGTCAGGGAATCCACAACCGCATTGAAGTCTTCTGCAATTTTAATGATTCTGGCCTTTCCGCTGAAGCTGAACCTGTCCGTTGCCACGGGTTTCCTGAAAATTTCATGGCTGATGGGGTAGGCCCGAAGGTGGCATCCGCCCCGGGTGGAAAGGGCATAGCCCAGGGCCATGCCATAGGCACCCCTGGGATCATAGGCCGGCAATTCCATGGCTTTCACCGCCATGGCGGATTCGGGGTGTCCCATGGACCTGGCATAGGCAAGGGCTCCCTTATTCAATTCTTTTCCCTCTCCGCGGTTCAGGGCCATGTCGTCCAACAGGGACAAAAGGCTTTGCCGGGTAAAGTTTTTTCCGGTTATTTCCCGTCGGCAGGCAAGGGTGGCAGCGGCTGTTATGGTATCCATGCCATAGCGGCGGCAGCGATCATTGGCCGCAACAACCCATTTTATGTCCCTGGACCCGATAAGCGCTGTGAAATGGGACATGGTTTCATATTCGGGCAGCGCCATCGGGTGCAGGCCTTTGGGTCGGGCAATTCTTTTGCACAGAATGTGGCAGCCCCTGCACCCGTATTTTTCAGGGGCATAGGCTTTTGAGTAGGCCGCGGCATTGAGCCTGGGGGCGTGTTTAAACCAGGTGGACTTGAAATTATCCGTGGGCATCATGCGGCGGCTGTCGATGAGATCATATACCGCCCCGGTGCCAAGGCGTGAAAATCCATATTGCCCCATGAGGGCAGGGGAGGCTGCAGTGAGCCGGAAGATCTCTTCCCTTGCCGCCTTAAGGCCATTGGCATCCTTCACCCTTGTGTGGCCCTGGCCCTTTACCATCAGGTATTTTAAATGTTTAGCGGCAAAACATAGCCCAAGTCCCGACCTGCCTGCGGCATGGTGCAGGTCCACCGTGACCGAGGCAAACCGGACTCCGTTTTCGGCAGCCGGCCCGATACTGGCAAGACCGGCCTTTCCAGGTGCCAGGTGCTCATGGACCTGCTGGGTATCCATGCCCCACAAATGATCGGCCCTGGAAAAGTTCACCTGATGGTCGGCGATCTCAATACCGATGGGGTAAGGGCTTTTCCCGGTAATCACCATGCCGTCCCAGCCGGCCCGCTTCAGCTGGGTGGGCAGTCTGCCCCCCAGGGAGGCATCTCCCACAAGACCGGTAAGGGGGGATTTTGAAACCAGGTGGGCCCTTCCCGATGTGGGGGCAATGGTTGCCACCAGGGGGCCTGTAAAGAGGCAGACCACCATATCCGGATGATCAAAGGAAAGGGCGGCACACTGGCGGAGATAGTATCCTCCCATTCCCTTGCCGCCCATATATTTTCCATAGAAATCCCTATCCGGCGTTTCCACACATAAATTGCGGGTGGTCAGATTGATGTGCAAAATATTTCCGGTCCATCCAAACATGGTGTTTTTTATATAGTGAAATCGGCTTAAAATCAAGGAGGTCCTTGGGATAGAAGGCAGGTCATGGTTTCAAATTTTTAACGGGGTTTGGTTGGAAACAATCGACACCCTTGACAGACAGGTCTTCTTGGGATATCTGCCGATAAGCCATTGGTTCACAACCCAAGAAGTTTTTAAAATGAGCCATTCGCAAAAACGATCCGGAGCCAAACCCATGAAAGAAAAACTAAAAATTTTGTTTCTGTGTACAGGTAATTCCTGCCGCAGCCAGATGGCTGAGGGCTGGACCCGCGCCCTAAAAGGTGATATTATTGAGGCCTATTCAGCAGGAATTGAAATCCATGGCCTCAACAGGGATGCCGCGGCGGTGATGGCCGAAGCAGGCGTGGATATTTCACGCCATCACTCAAAGAATGTCACTGAGTTTACAGGCATGGCGCTGGATGTGGTGATAACGGTCTGCGGTCATGCCCATGAAACCTGCCCCTATTTTCCAGCTGCCTGCCGGGTGATCCATGTGGGGTTTGATGATCCTCCTAAAATGGCAGAAAAGCTTGCCCGGCAAGGAGCGGATAAACAAACCCAGCTGAACTGCTTTAGACGCGTGAGGGATGAGATCCGGGCTTTTGTGGAACAATTGCCCGGAAATTTGAAGCTTCCGGGATAATATAATATCATCCATGGCGCTTGGGAAACTATTATGGAAAAAAAGACCGGCCATTTGAGGTTTTCTCCAAATGGCCGGTGTCGTGCGATGGGATGCGGGGGATATCCTTAATTGTATTCCGGAGTCCAACGCATTTTTTCGATCAATGTGTTGAGTCTTTCCACATCATTGTTGTGTTTGAATCTGGACACAGCACAATCGTTTCCGGTGACATTGGCTTTTATCGCCTCTGCTCCCACCCGTTTTGCAACTTCCAGGGAGACGGCCTTTAATTGATCCAGGGGCGGGCACAGGATGCCGTCCTTGATATCCTCTTCCTTGACAAATTCTGCCATGGCATGGGCTGCGGCTGAAAAGAATACCGGCAATACCACACTGGCACCGGAAGCAATGATTCCCAGGCCCACGCCCGGAAAGATAAAGGCGTTGTTCATCTGGCCGATGCGATAGGACTTGCCGCTATGAACAACGGGATCAAAGGGCGAGCCGGTTGCCACAAGCGCTTTTCCATTGGTCCATTCATAGATGTCCCTGGGAAGGGCTTCGGTTTTGGTGGTGGGATTGCTCAAGGGAAGGATTGCAGGCCGGTCCGTGTTCTGGCCCACGGCTTCCACAATTTCCCTTGAAAAACAGCCGCCCTGTCCCGAAGTGCCGATGAGAACCGTCACTTTTTCATGTTTTACCGCATTCAGCAGGGTATTGTCTTTGGGGGTCTTCATCCAGGCCATTTTTTGGGGATCTTTGGCAAATTTTTTCTTGTAGGGTTCCAGATCCCGGTCAGTGGTAACCACTCCCCTGGAATCCAGGGTAAAGATTCTGGCAATGGCATCGACTTCCCCCATTCCCTGCTCCATGAGTTCTGTCTGGATCTGCTCGGCAATGCCGATGCCGCCGGCACCGGCCCCGTGCACCAGATAAACCTGATCGGTCATCTTTTCTTTTTTCACCCGCATGGCAGCAATGATGCCGGCCAGGGCAACGGCTCCTGTCCCCTGGATATCGTCATTAAAAGAGATAATCTGGTCAAGGTACTTATCCCGGACCGTAAAGGCAGTCTGCTTTGAAAAATCTTCCCACTGGCACAAGGCTTTGGGAAAAACCTTTTTAAAGGCAACAACAAACTTCTCAATAAATGCATAGTATTCGTCACCCAGGAGTCGTTCATGCCGCCAGCCCAGGTAATTGGGGTCATCTATCAGTTCTTTGTTGTCCGTTCCCACATCCAGGGAGATGGGCAGGCAATGCCAGGGAGCAATCCCGGCCCCCTGGGTGTAGAGCATGAGTTTTCCAAGACAGATGGGTATCCCGCCGGCACCCTGGTCGCCAATGCCCAGGATCCCCTGGTTGTCGGTGACAACGGCTATTCCGATATCCTTGTCCGTGTAATTTCTCAGGATGTATTCGGCATAGTCGATGTTGCCCGGATAAAAATGGATCCCATTGGCTTTTCTGAACATGGAGGAATACTGCTGGCAGGCAAGTCCGACGGTCGGTGTATAAATAATGGGCAGAAATTTGGTGATGTTGCTGGCAATAACGGCATGGGCAAGGACCACATTTCTGTCATACAGACTTCTGATATAGATGAATTTTTCAATGTCGCTATCTTTTTTATCAAGGATATCAAGGCTTGAGGCGACTTGTTCCTCAAGTGTCTTGACCCGGGGCGGCAGGTAGCCGCTCAGTTTGAGTTTGCGTCTTTCCTCAATGGTGAAGGCCGTACCTTTGCTGATATTATTATATCGCAGGATGTCAAATCCTCTCAAATTTATAGTGACACCTGTTGTCTCGCCAAACTCACCGTATTCAAATTCGTAATGATTAATTTCCATGACTGCAATGTTTCCTTAAATTTTGATTCTAAATTTTAAATCCCAACAATGATAAAATTACAAAAAACAACAAAATTTATTATATCAGAAAAAAATAATTAAGCGAATGGTAATGAATTATTTTCATTTGTTGAAATTGATTTACCAGGGACAATCTTGTTTCATACTGCGGAACAAAATCAAGAAAAAAACAGGGAACCCTCTTTCTTGGTGGGGGAAGTCAAAGCAAGATCAAAAAAGTCCTTTACCAGCAGAATCGGCAAAGGACTTTTTGATCCGGGAGGATCATTTTCCGGAAATCATATTTCGGAGAACATAGTGCAGGATACCTTTGTTTTTGATATAGTCGATTTCAATATCGGTGTTGAGTTTCACAATGACCTGAAAAGAAATTTCCGTGTTTCCGTTGATTGCCCTGACCGTTAAAAGACCATTGGGTTTGATGGCGCTTAACCCTTTAATTTCAAAGGTTTCATCCCCCTTAAGGCCCAAACCCTTAAAGGATTCTCCCTCCTGGAAAACCAGGGGCAAAACTCCCATGCCCACCAGATTGGAACGGTGGATTCTTTCAAAGGACTCGGCAATGACGACCCTGGCCCCGAGAAGACAGGTGCCCTTGGCTGCCCAGTCCCGGGAGGAGCCGGTACCATATTCCTTACCGCCAAAGACAATCAGATCAATATTCTGGGCCTGGTATTTTTGGGCAGCATCAAAGACATAGCTTTCTTCCTTTTCCGGAAATTTGACGGTAAAGCCGCCTTGTTTGCCAGCCAGGGTGTTGCTGATCCTGATATTGGCAAAGGTGCCCCGCATCATGACTTCATGGTTTCCCCGTCTGGATCCGTAGGAATTAAATTCCCAGGGTTTGACCCCACAGTCAGTCAGGTACTTGCCGGCGGGATATTCCACGGGAATGGCCCCGGCAGGAGAGATGTGGTCTGTGGTTACGGAATCGCCCAGCACCAGCAAGGCTTTAGCACCTTTAAGATCCGTAAGTTCAGGGATCGTCTGGGAAAAATCTTTGAAAAAGGGCGGCTTCCGAATATAGGTGGATGTTGCATCAAAGTCAAATGTGGTGGTTTCTGCGACCAATAGATCCTGCCAGAGTTTGTCGCCTTTGAAAATATTGGCGTATTGATCTTTGAAAAACCGTTCCTTCACATGGGTTTCCACAAAATGATCGATCTGCCGTGGATCCGGCCAGATATCTTTCATAAACACAGGGGTGCCGTCCTGGGAAAATCCAAGGGGTTCGGTGGCAAAATCAATATCAATCCTGCCGGCAATGGCATAGATGACCACCAAAAGCGGGGACATGAGGAAATTGCCCTTGACCTCCTGGTGAATCCTGGCCTCAAAGTTTCTGTTTCCCGACAATACGGAAATGACATCCAGATCATTGGTTTTAATGGCTTCTTCAACGAACGGGTCCAAAGGGCCGCTGTTGCCGATACAGGTCATGCACCCGAATCCGGTATTGTTAAATTTCAAGGCCTCAAAGTATTCCATGAGCCCTGATCCATTGAGATAATCCAATACCACCCGGGAACCGGGGGAAAGGGAGGTCTTCACATACCAGGGAATGGACAGGCCGAGTTCTACCGCCTTCTTGGCCACAAGTCCCGCACCGATCATGGTGTAGGGATTTGAAGTGTTGGTGCAGGAGGTGATGGCGGCAATGACCACGCTGCCGTTGGTCAGCGCCGGTGTCTTTTCCTTCTGATCCTTGGGCGCAATTTGAATATCCTTGCGATTTTTAAGGTCGTAGATGGCCATGGTTTTTTCTTTTACCCGTGACAAGGGAATCCGGTCCTGGGGTCTTGAGGGTCCGGCCACGGAAGTCTCCATGGCAGACAGGTCCACGTCGATGATTTTGGAGAAAACAGGTATTTTGTCATGGGTGTTGAACAGACCGCAGGTGGTACAATAGGCTTCCACCAAGGCGGCGGTTTCAGATCGATTGGTTTTAACCAGATAGTCAAGGGTCTGGGTGTCAACGGGAAAAAAGCCGGCCGTGGCACCATATTCCGGCGACATGTTGGCGATGGTGGCCCGGTCGGTGAGGGTCAGGTTTTTTAACCCTTCCCCGGTATATTCCACAATCTTTTCCACTACGTTTTCTTCGCGCAAGATATGGGTGACATACAGGGCAATATCTGTGGAGGTGATCTGAGGTTTGGGTTTGCCCACAAAATTGACGCCGATGATTTCGGGCAGGTTCATATAATAGGGCTGGCCGAGCATGACAGCTTCTGCTTCAATCCCGCCCACCCCCCAGCCAAGTACTCCCAAGGCATTGATCATGGTGGTGTGGGAATCGGTTCCCACCAGGGTATCGGGAAAGGCCAGGGTTCCCTCTGTTGTTTTCCGCGTTGTAACCACACTTGCCAGGTATTCCAGATTTATCTGGTGGCAGATGCCCGATTCCGGTGGCACCACCCTGAAATTATCAAAGCTTTTCTGTGCCCATTTTAGCAATTTATAGCGTTCTGCGTTTCGCTCATATTCTTTTTTTGCATTGAGGAAAAACGCATTTTTCTCCTTAAAATGGTCCACCTGGATGGAATGGTCAATGACAAGATCCACCGGAACCAGCGGATTGATTCCCTTTGGGTCCAGGCCTGCCCCATGGACCGCATCCCGCATGGCGGCAAAATCCACCACAGCCGGTACGCCTGTAAAATCCTGCATCAGGACCCGTGCCGGGTAAAAGGCAACCAGGTTCTGGGTTGCGGCCCGGGTTTCATAAAATCTGGCAGCAGCCACAATATCTTCCCAGGATATGGTGCCGGCCCCCATGTTTCTGGCAAGATTCTCAATGAGTATCCGTGCCGCAAAGGGAAGGGAACTGATCTTTGACAATCCCTTTTCTTCCAGCAACCGGATGTTGTGAATTATCAGTTCCTTTTTTTGAAACAACAATGTTTGACGGATATTGTCTGTGGTCATAATACGCTCCTTGGAGTTTTTTTTGAATTCTTGAAAAGTTTTTATTTCTTAAGGATATTATTAAACAGGTAATATATCAAGTCGCAATCGCCTGAATCTTGAATTGAAGTTGGATATGGAGGGTACACTTAAATGCCGGAAAAACAGGAATGGATCAGTTTTTAACAAAACCGATCCATTCCTGGGAAAGTCCTTTTCGCCATTACCAAGGGCAATGGCTATCTATGCATATTTTTTTTGATTATTTGGCCTCTTCCTGGGCCCGCAAATCCTTTCTTAAAATCTTGCCCACATTGGACTTGGGCAGTTCCTGCCTGAACTCAACCTCCACCGGCAACTTGTATTTGGCAAGTTTTGTGTCGCAATAGGCAATGACTTCCTCGGCCGTCATTTTCTGGCCTTCCTTTAGAATGACGAAGGCCTTGACTGCTTCCCCGCGTTTGGGATGGGGAATACCGATGGAACAGGCTTCCAGAATTTTCGGGTGTTCAAAGAGAACCTCATCAATATCCCTTGGATAGACATTGTATCCGCCGGAAAGGATCATGTCCTTGATCCGGTCAACAATATAAAAATATCCGTCCTCATCCATTGTGGCCACATCCCCGGTACGAAGGAATCCGTCCTGGGTCATGGTTTTCTTTGTTTCGTCCGGTTTGCCCAGATATCCCTTCATGACCTGGGGACCCCGCATGAGCAGCTCGCCCGGTTCGCCCACGGGCATCTCTTTGGTTTCATCTTTAAGATCCACGATTTTACATTCTGTATTGGGAATGGGAATTCCGATACTGCCCTGCTTGCGTGTACCATTAAAGGGATTGATATGGGTTACGGGGGTTGATTCCGTCAGTCCGAAGCCTTCCACAATAATGGAGCCGGTCTTTTTCTGGAAACTATTGATAACCTCCATGGGCAGGGGCGCACTTCCGGAAAAGCATCCTTTGACAGAAGTCAGGTCGGTGTGTTCCATGTTCGGGTGGTCCAGCATTCCAATATACATGGTGGGGACCAGGGGGGCAAAGGTGACCTTGAATTTGCTGATGGCTTCCAGCAGGGGTTCCGGCTGTGGCTTGGGCACCAGAACATTGGCCCAGCCCATGCGAATGGCAAAATTCATGGACACGGACATGCCGAATACGTGGAAAAAAGGCAGGGCACCCAGCATGACTTCGGCACCCTTGTCAAATTTGGGGAACCAGGCTTCTATTTGCTGGATCTGATAGGAAATGTTTCTGTGGGTGAGCATCACGCCTTTGGAGACGCCTGTGGTACCGCCGGTATACTGGTACATGGCCACATCATCCATTTTGACATCGGCCTGGGTAAAATCAGGGCTGTATTTGGCGATGATATCCTTGAATTTATACAGATCTTTTGCAGGTGTTACATCGGCGGCCAATCCCTTTTTTTTAGCAACCAAAGGAAAGAGCAATCGTTTGACAAAGGGCAGATAATCTCCGATGGAGGTGTAGACAATGGTTTTTATATTGGTTTTTTCCCGGAGTTTCACCATGCGGTTGGTCAACAGATCAAGGGTGATCAAAAATTTTGAGTTTGAGTCTGTGAACTGGTGTTCAAGTTCCCTGTCCGAATAAAGCGGATTGTTGAGCACGACAATCCCGCCTATTCTAAGGATGGCATAATAGGCAACGGCACAGGGAATCACATTGGGAAGCAGGATGGCAACACTGTCTCCCTTTTTTATCCCGAATCCCTTGAGGGCGGCTGAAAATCGTGCCACCATTTCGTTGAATTCCGTGAAGGTCAGGGTAAATCCCTGAAAAATCAGTGCCGGGTTGTCAGGAAAGTTTTTGGTGGACTCTTCAAGATATCGGGGCACCAGAACGTCCTCGAATTCCACATTTTCCTTGACCCCCGGCTCATAGGCCTTTAACCAGGTTTTTTTTGAATATACGCTTTGATCGGACAATATCTTCTCCTTTGTTGCGGTTTATGATTAAAAGAGAGACTTCGTGATCTTGATAGATAGAAAACAGGGTTTCTGTCAAGCAAAAAATAAAATAAATGAACATTGTTTATGGGGTTGAATTCAATTTTTCTAAAGTATTTAGGTTTGAATGGTTTTCCCGGGAAAAACTTAACTTGAAACCGTCCGCTTGTTTATGGTAGGTTGCCGCCCATGAAAGTTATAAAAATTGGCGGCGGCTGCCTCAAGGACGGCCAGGCTGCAAACACGATTGTTGAATTGATTGCCAAAAGGGGAAAAGGAGATGTCTTTGTCCTTTCCGCTTTTTACGGTGTTACCGATATCCTGGTGTCAGGCATTGAAAAAGCCCTTGAATCGGAAGCCCAAATTCCTCTGGTTCTCAATGGTTTAAGAACCCTTCATAACCATATCATAAAAGTATTGATCCAGGATGATACCCTCAAAAAGCAATTGTCCAGACATTTGAGTGATGTTTATACGCGGCTGGAGCGGTATTATTATGGGATTAATTTTACCCGGGAAGCCACCCCCAGAATGCAGGATATGATTGCCACCTTCGGAGAGCGGATTTCGGCCCTTATTCTTTCCAAAGCACTGGTTGCCAGGAAACTTGACAGCAGCTTTGTTCTTCCCGAGGACCTGGGGATCGTTTCCGACGGTAAATTTATGGATGCGTCTGCCCTTATGGGCAAGACCCGGAAAAATCTTGCTGCCTGGATGGATCTCCACATGGGGCCGGAAAAAATACTCTTTGTTCCAGGATTTTATGGTGTCAGTGAGAAGGGCGATATCACCACATTCGGCAGGGGCGGTTCCGATTATTCTGCAGCGGTTGTGGCGGCGGCAGTTTCGGCCAGTGTGCTTGAGATATGGAAGGATACCCAAGGGTTTATGACGGC
>JAHIVS010000526.1 GCA_018816605.1 Pseudomonadota bacterium | reverse complement strand
CCTTCGGGCATAATCTTATGTTCTGTCCCAAGGCTTTTCCAAAAATCAAGCGCCTGAATAACACCGGGGCTGTCAAAATAGGTCTCTGTGCCGGCATCATTCATCAGCACCTCACTGTTCTGCTTGCTCAATGCGCCGAACATCCAGTAGGGATATCCGGTGGAGGGAATTTCAAGGCCCCATTGGGTCACCTTCCCGTCACTGTCTTTTATCAAAAGCTTCTTGCCCATTTCGGCCAGTTCTTCCCAGGTGGAAGGCGGCTTGTCAGGATCAAGACCCGCCTTTCTAAAGGCATCTTTATTATAATACATGACGATGGTGGAGCGCTGGAACGGGATACTCCAGGTTTTATTGCCGGTGCGGCTGTTTGCCATCAGTGCCGGGTAAAAACTGTCAAGCCATTGTTTGTCATCAGGGGTGGTCACCAGGTCATCAAAGGCCAGGATCGCATCATTATCGATGAGGGTAAAAATTTCCGTGGAAAGGATCACGGAAAGATGGGGGGGCGTGCCGCCTTTGAGCGCGGTCATGGCCTTGGTCATGGTATCTGAGTAATTTCCGGAATAAATGGCTTTTATAGAGATATCCGGATTCTGGGCTTCAAACTCCTGAACCAGTTTGTCAACAATTTTTGTAAGGGGTCCCCCCACGGCAACCGGGTAGAACATGGTCAGCTCCGTTGCAAAGGCGGTGGATGAAAATAAAAGCAACATCAGCCCCAATAGCATCGCTTTTGCGGGTTTAATTACGGAAGTTCGTTTTTTCATGCGTCTTCTCCTTTATAAATAAGTAATAATAGTTTGAATGCATTATTCCCCCCGTGAGTTAGAACTTCATTGGAAATGGATTCGCATCCTAATATTTGATTGAAACCAGGGACATGTTTTGTTTTCATTTTTCCGTCAATCCTTTATTTCCGGGCGCTTTGGTGGTGGATTCCCTGACAATAAGAGCCGATTCCAGCATGAGCTGTTCCGGTTTTGCCTGCCCTTTGATGCGCTGGAAAAGAAGCTTTGCTCCCAGATGTCCCATTTCATAGGCCGGCTGTTGGATAGTGGTCAGCTCCGGAATGACATAGGAGGCAATCTGAATATCATCAAACCCCACAATGGACAGATCCGCCGGCAGATTCAACCCCAGCTCCCTGGCACCCTTCATGGCGCCCAGGGCCAGATAGTCGTTGGAGCAGAAAATGGCTGTGGGGGGGCGCTGTAAGGCGAGCAGTTTCTTTGCCGAGTCCCTTCCACCGGTCAGGGAATAATCTGTCTGTGCCAAGAGCTCTTTGTCATATTCAATGCCATGGTCCTTAAGACATTGCCGGTAACCGTGCCAGCGGTGAAGGCTTCTGTCGGATTTGGAAAAGTTTCCAGCCACCATTCCAACCCGCCGATGACCAAGTTCCACCAGGTGCTCGGTTGCCCTGTACCCCCCTTTGTAATTGTCGATTCCCACGGCTGAAAACAGACCGGTTTTAACAGTGCTGTAAAGCAGGACAAAGGGGAAGTTTTCATCCAGAAGCGCCTTGAGGACAGCGCCCTTGGGGTTGGTGGTGGTGATAATCAGACCATCCACCTGCTTTTCGCGCAAGGTTTCAACCAATCCTTCTTCCTGTGCATATTGATAATAGGTATTTCCCAGAATCACCTGGATTTTTTGCTGATCGGCATAATCTTGGACGCCCCGGGTGGATTCGGCAAAAACGGGATTATTGATGGTCGGAATGATGAGGCCGATGGTGTTGGATCGCTTGGTCGCAAAACCCCGGGCAAGGGCATTGTATTTATAATTGCACAGCTTCATTGCCCGGGTGACTTTTGCCCGGGTTTCTTGCCGTACGGTTTCGGGCGCATTTATGACCCGGGAGACCGTGGCCGTGGAAACACCGGCCAATTTTGCCACATCAAGAATCGTTGCCATACATTCCTCTGTAAACGTTTACATTATATAATCATTCCAGAAATATTGTGTCAATCCTTTTTTTATTTATGGAGATTTTATTTTATAACTATCCAAAATACTACATTAAAAATATTTTTTTCCAGGCCAATTATTATTGCTTGAAACTTATGGTGATATTATATTATAAGCCATGAATGTAAACATTTACATCAACCTTAGGAGTGAAAGCCATGACCTGGAATTCTTTAACCCCCTTAACCAAAGAGGTAAAGCGTATCAGCCATTGCGGGATGTATGTTGACCTCATCAATACGTCCAGGGGAACGGTCCGTGTGGGGAGCATGCCCGATGTTTCAAAATTTCTTATCCACCACGGATTCAGAGAGGAAATTGTGGTGATTCCCGAGTGGGAAGGATCCATGGCCGGGGATAATCACACGGGCGAAGAATTCGTACTCTGGCAGGCACAGGTCAAGGGCGGCATCCGAAAAGAATATGTGGGGTCGGCAAAAACCCTTGGGCAATTGTATCAAAACCTTGATGAGACCTTTTCCTATTTTTTTGATCCCAAACGCATTTCCATTGTAAAAAAACGCTGGCTGAAAAATTGGTTTCACAGACAGGCAGCCGAGCCCGTATATGAGAAGGGGTCGGTGAAAATTGTCGTCCACAGGGACAATATCACCCTGTATGACCATGGGAAAATTCTCTATGACCGCCAAAAATTTGTCCCTTCCGAAAGTCCGAATGCCCAGGTTGAAGCTGCCCTTGCCAAGGTTCCCAGAGATTGCGCTCCCCGGCAGGCACTTGAAATAAAGGCAATGGGAACGGGCAATGGATTTTTCGGAACGGTTACCAACTGCATTGTCCGGTTCAATCGTCACGTGATCTGGATCGACCCCTGCGGTTTTCCGGCCCATACCCTGGCACGCAACAAGGTTCACTGGGACGATATCACCCATCTTATTATTACCCATAACCACGAGGACCACATCCAGGGTTTTTCTGCCTGTCTCAAACGGGCCCAGCACACCCGAACTGCCCTGAACCTCATCACTGCGCCCACAATTTACGGACTGCTCAAAAAACAATTTACACCCCTTTGCCCCATGTTCACCACGCTGGTGAACTTTCTCCCCCTTTCCCCGGAGCTACCGCTGAATCTGGATTCGATTCAGGTGGATTGCCGCTGGAACCATCACTTTCTGCCCTATGGGACATTGGGGCTCAAAATCTCGGCCAATGGGAAAACCCTTGGATTTTCCGGTGATACCAAATTTGATGAAGCCATTAATAAAATTCTTAAACGGGATGACCTTTTACCCCAATGGTTTTCCCCGTGTGACCTTATTTTCCATGAGGTGGACTTTGACAACCCCCATGGGGTTCACACCCATTGGAAGCAGCTTGAAATGCTGGCCCGTGCCGTACCCGGCCGGGTACTGGGGTACCACACCCCATACCTGGAAAATGCCCCCCTGGAACTGGTCCAGGAGGGAAAAACCTATTCTCTTTAACTTCCCCAAAAAAAAACTTGAATTGCAACTGCATTTATTTTATACGTCAAGTTTTTTTCTGAATTGATTGCACAAAGACAGTTTAAAATGGACCGCCCAATGACCAGCATTCTTGATAGACCGGACAAAATCCTGTATGCACAAGATGAAACCCCGCCCCCGGGGGTAACCCTCTTGTTGGCAATAACCCATGTGGCACTGATCTTTGATGCTGTTGTCTTTATTCCCAACGTTCTGGGAAAGGTGACCGGGGCCACACCCGAACAGATCCGTTTCTCCTGTTTTGTGACAATCCTGGTCAGCGCCCTGTGCACCCTGATCCAGGTCGTTAAAGTCGGGCGAATGGGGACGGGATTCATCCTTTTCATGGGGTCCTATAGTGTTTTTCTTTCCTGTTCCATTGATGCGGCAAACCTGGGGGGCCTGGCCCTGGTCTCCACCATGACCCTTTTGTCGGTGCCCGTTGTCCTGCTGTTCTCCTATTTTTTTCGATACTTCCGGCATATTGTCACCCCGGCGGTCGGCGGAATCGTGATCATCCTGGTCGGGGTTAATCTCATCCCCATCGGGCTGGAACTCTGGCAAGGAGGAAATCCCCAGGGAATTGATTATGGTTCCGGCCCAAACTACATTGTGGGCCTCGTTACCCTGGGAACCCTTTTGTCCCTGATGATTTTCGGCAACCGCACCCTCCGGTTGTGGACCCCTTTGATCGGTTTGGGCGCAGGCTATGGCGTGGCCGGTTTCTTCGGGCTGTTGCATCTGGAAAATTTCCATGCCTCGGCCTTTTTCGGATTTCCCGAATTTGCCTGGCCCGGGGTGGCAACGGACTTGAAGTGGTCTCACCTTCCTCTGTTTGCGGCATTTTTCATGGCTGCACTGGCCGGCAGTATCGAAGGGACCGGAAATATCATGCTGGTCCAGTCCGTGTCCAGGCGGGACAAACGCATCTCCTATGACCGCATCCGGTCCGGGCTGTATTGCGACGGGCTCGGCAAATTTTTATCCGGTCTGGGAGGGGGGGCCCCGATTTCCACCTATTGCGACAATATCCCCCTCATTGAAATGACAGGCGTTGCCTCAAAGTGGGTGGGAATCTGCGGCGCCTTTTTCCTGGGCCTTCTGGCATTTATTCCCAAGGCAGGCGCCATTTTCCTGGATATGCCCACCCCTGTGATCGGGGGAATGCTCATTGCCATTGCCGCCATGCTTTTTTATTCAGGGATCGGCCTGGTCATAGAATCCGGACTCAACAACCAGACCGGTCTTATGCTGGGGGTTTCCATTACCGTGGGCATGATTGCGGAATCGGAGATTTTTTTCCCCAAGCTCATGCCCCTTCCCCT